>NZ_JACJEP010000009.1:0-147362 GCF_014164135.1 Pseudoalteromonas sp. SG45-1 | reverse complement strand
CCGCCGTATACTTTTGCAAGTACGTTAGTGATTGCTGCAGTTAGTGTAGTTTTACCGTGGTCAACGTGGCCGATTGTACCAACGTTTACGTGCGGTTTTACGCGTTCAAACTTTTCTTTTGCCATCTTAAAAAATTCCTAATAAAGAAATTAAAGCCTGACTCACTATTGAGCCAGACAAGCTAAAATTATATAACAGCGCGAGCTGAAATTATTGTATCTGCGACATTTTTAGAGGCTTCAGCGTACTTCACAAACTCCATAGAGTATGAGGCACGGCCCTGTGTTGCAGATCGTAAAGCAGTTGCATAACCAAACATTTCAGAAAGAGGAACTTGCGCATTAATTTGCTTAAGTCCACCTAATGCATCTTCCATGCCTTCGATTATGCCGCGGCGACGGTTTAAGTCGCCAACTACATCACCCATATTTGAATCAGGAGTGAGTACTTCAACCTTCATTACTGGCTCTAAAAGTACAGGGTTAGCTTCAAGCGCCCCGTTTTTCATTGCCAGTGAACCTGCTATTTTAAATGCCATTTCATTCGAATCTACATCATGGAATGAACCATCATATAAAGTCGCTTTAACGCCAAGTAATGGGTAGCCTGCCAGTACACCTTGAGACATTTGCTCTTGGATACCTTTGTCTACCGCAGGAACGAATTCTTTAGGAACTGAACCACCTACGGTTTCGTTAACGAACTCGTAAATTGGTGACTCATCATCCGTAATATCCATCGGTTCAAGTTTAATCCAAACGTGTCCATATTGGCCACGACCACCTGACTGACGTATAAACTTCCCTTCAACTTTAACAGTTGAACGAATAGCTTCTCGGTATGAGACCTGCGGCTTACCAACGTTACATTCAACACTGAATTCACGTTTCATACGGTCGACGATGATATCTAGGTGAAGTTCACCCATGCCAGAGATTATAACCTGGCCTGATTCTTCGTCAGTTTGTACGCGAAAAGAAGGATCTTCAGCAGCTAGTTTACCTAGTGCGATACCCATCTTATCTTGGTCAGCTATAGTGCGGGGCTCAACCGCAATAGAGATTACTGGTTCTGGGAATTCCATACGCTCAAGCGTAATAATAGAATTCGGATCACACAGTGTTTCACCTGTTGTTACGTCTTTAAGACCAATAGCTGCCGCGATGTCGCCTGCGAAAACTTCTTTGATCTCTTCACGAGAGTTTGAATGCATCTGTACGATACGGCCAAGTCGCTCACGCTTACTTTTTACTGGATTATATACCGTGTCACCCTGTTTAACAGTACCAGAGTAAACACGGAAAAAGGTCAAGGTTCCAACAAACGGGTCTGTTGCAATCTTAAATGCGAGTGCAGCAAACGGCGCTTTATCATTAGCTGGACGTTCTTCCTCAGTACCATTTTCTAAGATACCTTGGATTTGTTTCACTTGCTCTGGTGACGGCATATATTCAACAACGCCATCAAGCACAGCTTGAACGCCTTTGTTTTTAAATGCGCTACCACAAGTAACTGGAACAATCTCATTTGCTAATGTTCGTTGGCGTAAAGCATTTTTAATTTCTGCTTCACTTAACTCTTCACCTTCTAAGTATTTATCCATTAGTTCTTCTGTTGCTTCAGCAGCGCTTTCAACTAAATGAGCGCGCCATTCTTCAGCTAATTCCAGAAGTTCTGCCGGTATTGCCTCATAAGAGAAAGTCATACCCTGGTCCGCTTCGTTCCAGTTAATCACTTTCATTTTTATAAGGTCAATAACACCTTTAAAGTCGTCCTCAGCGCCTACAGGCAACTGAATTGGAACAGGCGTTGCTCCAAGACGAGATTTCACCTGGCTGACCACTGCTAAGAAGTCTGCGCCCGTGCGATCCATTTTATTTACGAAGATCATTCTCGGAACTTCGTATTTGTTCGCTTGACGCCAAACTGTCTCAGTTTGCGGCTGTACACCAGATGAAGCACAAAGAACAACTACCGCACCATCTAGTACGCGTAAAGAACGCTCTACTTCGATAGTGAAATCTACGTGTCCTGGAGTATCAATAATATTGATACGATGGGCGTCAAATTGAGCATCCATCCCTTTCCAAAAACACGTTGTTGCAGCAGAAGTGATTGTGATACCACGCTCTTGTTCCTGCTCCATCCAATCCATAGTTGCAGCGCCATCATGTACTTCACCGATCTTATGAGAAAGACCTGTGTAGAACAGAACACGTTCTGTTGTGGTGGTTTTGCCTGCATCTACGTGAGCAACAATACCTATATTACGATAGCGCTCAAGTGGAGTTGTACGTGCCATATGATCCTCTTAAAGGTTAAAGACAGATTACCAACGGTAATGAGCGAATGCTTTATTCGCTTCAGCCATACGGTGAACGTCTTCACGTTTCTTAACCGCAGTGCCTTTATTATCAGAAGCGTCAACGATTTCTTGAGCTAAACGTAAGCCCATAGATTTTTCGCCACGCTTACGTGCAGCGTCTACTAACCAACGCATACCTAATGCGTTACGACGAACTGGACGTACTTCAACTGGTACTTGATAAGTTGAACCACCAACACGGCGAGATTTAACCTCTACCTGTGGACGGATGTTATCAAGTGCAGTTTCAAAGATTTCTAGGTGCGACTTGCCTGATTTCTCAGCAGCCACGTCTAGCGCACCATAAACAATTTTTTCAGCAGTAGATTTCTTGCCGTCTAACATCACGATGTTAACGAATTTAGCAAGAAGTTCCGATCCGAACTTAGGATCTGGAAGAATTTTACGTTGACCGATTACGCGTCTTCTAGGCATTTTGTATCTCCGGTTTATTCAGGTTTGCTCTTTCGAGTCAATCACCCAAAACAATAATTATAAATATTTAGTGCTTGGCCTTACTAACGGAATACAATTACCCTTTAGGGCGTTTTGCACCGTATTTAGAACGAGCTTGACGACGATCGCTAACGCCTGCACAGTCAAGTGCACCACGAACAGTGTGAAAACGCACACCTGGTAAATCTTTAACACGACCACCACGGATTAGGATTACACTATGCTCTTGAAGGTTATGACCTTCACCGCCAATGTATGAAGTTACTTCGAAACCGTTAGTTAAACGTACACGTGCTACTTTACGTAACGCCGAGTTTGGTTTCTTAGGTGTAGTTGTATATACGCGAGTACATACACCGCGCTTTTGCGGACACGCTTTTAGTGCAGCTGAGTTACTTTTCGTAACCTTGCTACGGCGTGGCTTACGCACTAGCTGGTTAATAGTTGCCATTTAAATAGCTCCTGAAATTAAAATTACTACTGAAAAAAATAAAAAAATCCGCCCTTTATTTACGAGCCTGCATTAAGCACACAAGTAAATGGGTGGCGGAATTTTAATGAGCAAAGTTTAACCTGTCAACCTAAACTAATCGTAAGACAGCATATAACTGCCTTACGATCACTTAATCTATTGATTAAGAACAGTTTATTGATTTCCAGACAAATCAGCATTTAGAGCGTCTGTAAGTGCTTGAGTCGCCTCTTCTGCACTTACTGTTTGCTCTTCTACTACTACTTTGCTTTGTTTACGGCGAGCCATACGTTCTTGATGATACGCAAAACCGGTACCGGCTGGGATCAAACGACCCACAATTACGTTTTCTTTAAGACCGCGAAGCTCATCGCTCTTACCATTCACTGCCGCATCTGTAAGAACACGTGTTGTCTCTTGGAAAGACGCTGCAGAGATGAAAGATTCTGTTGCTAGTGATGCTTTTGTGATACCCATTAACTGGATTTCAAACTTAGCTGGTATCTTACCTTGTTTTTCAAGGTCACGGTTTGCGATATTAACGCGCGCCACTTCGATTTGTTCACCGGCTAAGAAGTCAGTATCACCGCCGTGCATAATGGTACATTTACGTAACATTTGACGGATAATTGTTTCAATGTGCTTGTCATTGATCTTAACGCCTTGCAAACGGTAAACCTCTTGCACTTCGTTAACGATATAGTTAGCAACATGAGTTACACCACGTAGGCGTAAGATGTCATGCGGTGATTCAGGACCATCGGCAATAACTTCACCTTTAGACACTTGCTCACCTTCAAACACGTTAAGTTGACGCCACTTAGGAATCATCTCTTCGTAATGATCACCTTCAGCTGGAGTAATAACTAAACGCTTCTTACCTTTAGTCTCTTTACCGAAGCTAATTGTACCAGTTACTTCAGCTAATATAGCTGGATCTTTTGGCTTACGAGCTTCAAATAAGTCGGCTACGCGTGGTAGACCACCCGTGATATCACGAGTTTTCGAACCTTCTTGCGGAATACGTGCTAACACGTCACCTGGGTTTGCTGTAACGCCGTCAATAACTTCAATCGTAGTGAATGAAGGAAGACGTGTTTCTTGCAGACCGCGCTCTTCACTTTCAATGATAAGCTTTGGTTCTTTCGTATTTACTTTAGCAAGATCTTTTACAACTACACGGGTTAAACCGGTTAGTTCATCAGTCTGTGCTTCAGTATTTGAATCATCGATATCGCTGAACGATACTTTTGACTTATGCTCAAGAACGATTGGGTGACTATGCGGGTCCCAAGTAGCGACGATGTCATTACCTTGAACTTCTGCATTGTCTTGCACTGTTAGTACCGCACCGTAAGGTACTTTATAACGCTCTTTCTCACGACCATGACTATCGATGATAGTAATTTCCGTAGAACGAGAGGTAATAACAATCTTACCGTCTGTGTTTAATACGTACTTAGAGTTATGAAGTTTTAATGTACCGTTAGTTTTAACTTGTACATTATTTTCTGCAGATGCTCTAGATGCCGCACCACCGATGTGGAAGGTACGCATTGTTAACTGTGTACCCGGCTCACCGATTGATTGAGCCGCGATAACACCCACTGATTCACCAGCGTTGATGATGTGACCACGTGCTAGGTCACGACCGTAACAGTTAGCACAAACACCAAAGTCATTATCACATGTGATAACAGAACGTACGCGAACTTCATCTACTGAGTGCTCTTCTAAAAGATCACACAGTTTTTCGTCAAGCATAACATTACGTTCAACAAGTACAGTATTAGTACCTGGAATTACAATATCTTCTGCAACAACACGACCTAGAACACGTTCGCGAAGTGCTTCTACAACATCACCACCTTCAATAAGCGGTTTCATTGTTAAGCCATCTTCTGTGCCACAGTCATCTTCATTGATTACCAAATCTTGTGCAACGTCTACTAGACGACGCGTTAGGTAACCCGAGTTTGCTGTTTTAAGTGCTGTATCGGCAAGACCTTTACGCGCACCATGCGTTGAGATGAAGTACTGAAGTACGTTTAGACCTTCACGGAAGTTAGCTGTGATTGGCGTCTCGATGATTGAACCATCTGGACGTGCCATTAGACCACGCATACCCGCCAACTGACGAATCTGTGCAGCACTACCACGAGCACCTGAGTCGGCCATCATAAACACTGAGTTAAATGACGGTTGCTCTACTTCTTCACCTTTTGCATTGATAACTGTATCTTTTGACAAGTTAGCCATCATCTCACGTGATAAGTTTTCGTTTACACGTGACCAGATATCGATAACTTTATTGTACTTTTCACCAGCCGTTACAAGACCTGATTGGAATTGTTGGTTGATTTCAGTCACTTCAGCTTCAGCTGATTCAATTATCTGTGCTTTAATCGGTGGGATAACTAAGTCATCAATACCGATAGAAACACCTGACTTCATTGCATAATGGAAACCGGTGTACATAACTTGGTCAGCAAAGATAACTGTATCTTTAAGACCTAGACGACGGTAACACTCATTCAATAAGCCAGAAATCTGCTTTTTACCTAGCGGCTGGTTGATTGACGCAAACGGCATGCCTTTAGGTAAAATTAGAGACAGAATTGCACGACCAACAGTTGTATCGATAACAGTCACAGTGTCTTCTACTATGCCGTCTTCGTTTTTAACTGATTGGCTAATACGTACTTTCACGATTGCGTGAAGGTCTGCATTGCCGCTGCGGTATGCTTTTTCTGCTTCTTTTGGATCTTTAAATATCGCGCCTTCGCCTTTAGCGTTAATGCGGTCACGAGTCATGTAATAAAGACCCAATACAACATCCTGTGAAGGAACGATGATTGGTTCACCATTCGCAGGAGATAGAATGTTGTTTGTTGACATCATTAAGGCACGAGCTTCAAGCTGTGCTTCGATTGTTAACGGTACGTGTACCGCCATTTGGTCACCATCGAAATCGGCGTTGTAGGCCGCACATACTAATGGATGCAAATGAATCGCTTTACCTTCGATAAGCACAGGTTCAAACGCTTGGATACCCAAACGGTGAAGTGTTGGTGCACGGTTAAGTAATACTGGATGTTCACGAATTACTTCGTCAAGTACATCCCATACTTCCGGAACTTCACGTTCAACCATCTTCTTAGCTGCTTTGATTGTCGTAGCCATGCCGCGACGCTCTAATTTGCCATAGATGAATGGTTTGAATAACTCTAGTGCCATCTTCTTAGGAAGACCACATTGGTGAAGCTTAAGAGTAGGACCTACTGTGATTACAGAACGGCCTGAATAATCTACACGCTTACCAAGTAAGTTCTGACGGAAACGACCTTGCTTACCCTTGATCATATCAGCAAGAGATTTAAGAGGACGTTTGTTAGAACCTGTAATTGCACGACCACGACGACCGTTATCAAGTAGCGCATCTACCGCTTCTTGTAACATACGTTTTTCGTTGCGTACAATAATGTCTGGTGCTGCTAAATCTAGTAGACGCTTAAGACGGTTATTACGGTTAATAACACGACGGTAAAGGTCGTTTAGATCAGATGTCGCAAAACGACCACCGTCTAATGGTACTAATGGGCGAAGATCAGGTGGCAATACTGGAAGTACTGTCATGATCATCCACTCAGGGTTATTACCTGATTGGTGGAACGATTCCATTAACTTAAGACGTTTAGTGATTTTTTTACGCTTAGTTTCAGAGTTAATTGTTGGTAACTCTTCACGCATCTCAGCAATTAATTGAGCAAGATCAAGTTCACGAAGCAAGTCTAAAACTGCTTCAGCACCCATCTTCGCTTCAAATTCATCACCGTGCTCTTCTAGTGAATCTAAGTATTCTTCTTCACCTAATAGTTGACCACGCTCAAGCGTTGTCATACCAGGTTCAGTTACTACGAACGATTCGAAGTAAAGAACACGTTCAATATCACGAAGCGTCATATCTAGCATTAAGCCAATACGTGACGGTAATGATTTTAAAAACCATATATGTGCAACTGGGCTCGCAAGGTCGATATGACCCATACGATCGCGTCGCACTTTAGTGAGTGTTACTTCAACGCCACACTTTTCACAGATCACACCACGGTGTTTAAGGCGTTTATATTTACCACATAAACACTCATAATCTTTCACTGGGCCGAAAATACGGGCACAGAATAAGCCGTCGCGCTCAGGCTTGAAAGTACGGTAGTTAATAGTCTCAGGTTTCTTTACTTCACCGTATGACCATGAACGAACCATGTCTGGTGAAGCAAGACCAATGCGAATTGCATCGAATTCTTCGGTCTTATTTTGTTGCTTCAGAAACTTAAGTAAGTCTTTCACCTTAGCTCTCCTGTCGGAGTTAATCTTGAGGACGGATAGTCTCGTCCCTACATTCTATTCAGCCGTAACAGATGCTGCAGCGTTAACTGCAGCATCTAATTGGCTTAATTTTCTTCCAACTCGATGTTGATACCCAGTGAGCGGATTTCTTTCAACAATACGTTGAACGATTCTGGCATACCTGGTTCCATTTTATGGTTACCATCAACGATGTTTTTATACATCTTAGTACGACCGTTCACGTCATCCGATTTCACTGTTAGCATTTCTTGTAGAGTGTAAGCAGCACCGTAAGCTTCAAGTGCCCATACTTCCATCTCACCAAAACGCTGGCCACCGAACTGTGCTTTACCACCCAGCGGCTGCTGAGTAACAAGGCTGTAAGAACCAGTAGAACGTGCGTGCATCTTATCGTCAACCAAGTGGTTAAGTTTAAGCATGTACATGTAACCAACAGTTACTTGACGTTCAAACTGATCGCCAGTACGGCCATCATAAAGTGTAACCTGACCACTTCTAGGATATCCACCAAGCTCAAGCATGTCTTTGATTTCGCTTTCTTTCGCGCCATCAAATGCAGGAGTAGCTATTGGTAAACCACCTTTTAAGTTTTCAGCTAGACGACGAATTTCGTCATCAGTGAAGCTAGCAATGTCTACAACTTGGCGAGATTCACCAATTTCGTAAGCTTGCTTGATGAATTCACGTAGCTCATGAAGCTCACGTTGTTCTTTCATCATCTCTTCAATACGTTCACCGATACCACGTGCAGCAAGACCCATATGTGTTTCAAGGATCTGACCGATGTTCATACGCGATGGTACACCTAGTGGATTCAATACGATATCTACCGTACGACCTTTGTCATCGTAAGGCATATCTTCTACTGGTACGATAGTCGAGATAACACCTTTGTTACCGTGACGACCCGCCATTTTATCACCCGGTTGGATACGACGTTTAACAGCTAGGTATACTTTAACAATCTTAAGTACGCCCGGTGCTAAATCATCACCTTGGGTAATTTTACGACGTTTGTTTTCAAACTTTTTATCGTATTCAGCTTTAAGCTCATCGTACTGCGCAGCTAGTTGCTCAAGCTCAGCTTGCTTGTCTTCTTCAGCAAGGCTTTGCGTAAGTACTTTTTCAGCATTAAGAGATGCAAGTTTTTCTTCATCAAAACCAGCAGCTATAAGTAGCTTGCGTGCACGGTCTAAAACGCCTGCTTCTAAAATACGGAACTCTTCGTTGAAGTCTTTCTTCGCTTCGCGAAGCTGCATATCTTCAACTTCTAACGCACGTTTATCTTTTTCAACACCATCACGGGTGAAAACTTGCACGTCAATTACAGTACCAGTTACAGAGTTTGGTACACGTAAAGAGCTGTCTTTAACGTCAGACGCTTTTTCGCCGAAGATAGCACGTAGTAGCTTCTCTTCAGGTGTAAGCTGTGTCTCGCCTTTAGGAGTCACTTTACCAACTAGGATATCGCCGCCTTTAACTTCAGCACCAATATATACAACGCCTGATTCATCAAGCTTGCCTAGCGCAGATTCACCCACATTCGGGATATCTGCAGTGATCTCTTCAGGACCTAATTTAGTATCACGGGCAACACACTGTAGTTCTTGAATATGGATAGTCGTTAGACGATCTTCTTCAACTACGCGCTCTGATAACAAGATTGAATCTTCGAAGTTGTAACCGTTCCATGGCATGAATGCCACGCGAAGGTTTTGACCAAGGGCTAAGTCACCTAAGTCAGTCGAAGGACCATCTGCTAACACGTCACCACGAGTAACCGGTTCGCCAACCATACAAGTTGGTTTTTGGTTAATACATGTATTTTGGTTAGAACGTGTGTATTTGGTTAAGTTGTAGATGTCGATGCCCGCTTCACCAGGGATGCGTTCTTCTTCATGTACATTTACAACGATGCGACTTGCGTCAGCATACATTACTTCACCACCACGTTTAGCAACGATAGTTACACCAGAGTCTTTCGCTAGTGTTAACTCAATACCAGTACCTACTAACGGTTTATCCGCTTTCAATGTTGGTACTGCTTGACGTTGCATGTTTGAACCCATCAATGCACGGTTAGCATCATCGTGTTCTAGGAACGGGATAAGTGCTGCCGCTACAGAGATCACCTGTTGTGGTGATACATCCATATACTGCTGGTCCATGCGACCCATAAAGGTAGATTCACCTTTGTGACGACATGGAATAAGTTCATCAACAAACTCATTGGTTTCAGTTAAGTTTGAGTTCGCCTGTGCGATAACAAACTGACCTTCTTCAATAGCTGATAAGTAATCAACTTCATCAGTTACAACACCATCTACCACTTTGCGGTAAGGTGTTTCTAAGAAACCGTAGTCATTTGTACGTGCGTACGTAGACAACGAGTTAATTAGACCGATGTTTGGACCCTCAGGAGTCTCGATTGGACATACGCGACCATAGTGAGTTACGTGAACGTCACGTACTTCAAAGCCTGCGCGTTCACGAGTTAGACCGCCCGGACCTAATGCAGAGATACGACGTTTATGCGTAACTTCTGATAGTGGGTTATTTTGGTCCATAAACTGTGATAACTGAGACGAGCCGAAGAACTCTTTAACCGCTGCCGAAATAGGCTTAGCGTTAATAAGATCTTGTGGCATTATCGCGTCAAGGTCACCTAAGCTTAAACGCTCACGTACAGCACGTTCAACACGTACTAGACCAACACGGAATTGGTTCTCAGCCATTTCGCCAACACTACGTATACGACGGTTGCCTAAGTGATCGATATCATCAACATCGCCTTGACCGTTACGAATAGCAATTAATACTTTCATAACAGACACGATGTCTTCTTTGCTTAATGTGCCTGGGCCTGTGTCTGTATCGTAACCAACACGGCTATTGAACTTCATACGACCTACAGTAGATAAGTCATAACGCTCTTCAGAGAAGAACAAGTTCTGGAATAAGGCTTCAGCCGCGTCTTTCGTCGGTGGCTCGCCTGGGCGCATCATGCGGTAAATTTCTACTAGTGCTTCTAAACGGCTGCTTGAAGAGTCAATGTTCAATGTATTTGACATGTAAGCACCGCTGTCCACTTCATTGATATATAACGTATCAATTTTAGTGTGACCGGCTTTAACCAATTCAGCCATTAGCTCTAGAGTTAGCTCGTCATTTGCATTTGCAATAACTTCACCAGTTGACTCATCAACATAGTTTTTAGCTACAATACGGCCAATGATGTACTCATGTGGTACTTCTAATTGCTTAATGCCTTTCTTCTCGATGCTCTTGATGTGGCGAGCCGTAACACGACGACCGCTTTCAACAAATACTTCACCGTCTTCGCTCTTGATATCAAAAGCGGCAGTTTCACCACGTAAACGCGAAGGTACAAGTTCCATAAGAACTTTACCATTCGTTACTTCAAACGTAGTGTTATCGAAGAACATATCTAGGATTTCTTCGCTAGAATACTCTAGTGCACGTAGGATGATAGACGCCGGTAATTTACGACGGCGGTCAATACGTACATATAAGTTATCTTTTGCATCAAATTCGAAGTCTAACCATGAACCACGGTAAGGTATAACGCGTGCGTTATATAATACTTTACCCGATGAATGGGTTTTACCGCGGTCGTTATCAAAGAATACACCAGGGCTACGGTGTAGCTGAGAAACGATAACACGCTCTGTACCATTGATTACAAAAGTACCGGTATCTGTCATGAGCGGAATTTCGCCCATGTAAACTTCTTGCTCTTTAATGTCTTTAACTGTGCCTGGTGCTTCTTTGTCCATAACAACAAGACGCAGTTTCACGCGAAGTGGAGCAGAATAAGTCACACCGCGAATTTGACATTCTTTTACATCGAAAACTGGCTCACCAATACGGTAACTTACGTATTGAAGCTCAGAATTTCCCGAGTAGCTTTTAATAGGGAACACAGAACGGAAGGCAGCTTCCAAACCATGATCGCCATCAGCGTCCGGCACTAAGAATTTTTTAAACGATTCTAACTGTGTAGACAGTAAAAAAGGTATATCCAAAACTTGTGGACGTTTACCAAAATCCTTACGGATACGTTTCTTTTCAGAATAAGAGTAAGCCATGGGGTTCCTCAGCTTGCTGATCTTTGACCCGACCTGTTCTTGTAAGAACAGACTTAACTGGCAGCTATGCCAAGATTTTACAACATTTAACTGTTGTTCTAATTAGATCCCACTTTAACACTAGCAAACTATAAAGCGTTGAAAGTAAAGAAAAAATCAGATTTTATTTGAACTAAAAGAGTGCATCACTCTATAGCGCAAAAAGGCCGGTGATTAAATAATCACCAGCCCTTGCCTGATTTCTCAGGCAGCGAACTTAGCAAAAGCTAAATTACTTAACCTCAACTTCAGCACCAGCTTCAGTAAGATCTTTTGCAAGTGCTTCAGCTTCTTCTTTAGATACACCTTCTTTAACAGGTGTAGGAGCAGCTTCAACAAGAGCTTTCGCTTCTTTAAGGCCAAGGCCAGTTGCGCTACGAACAGCTTTGATTGCAGAAACCTTGTTAGCGCCAGCGCCAGTAAGGATTACGTCAAATTCTGTTTTCTCTTCAGCAGCTTCAGCAGCTGGACCAGCTACCATTGCAGCTGCAGCAGTTACGCCGAATTTTTCTTCCATTGCTTCGATAAGAGCAACAACGTCCATTACTGACATTTCAGCAATTGCGTCAAGGATTTGGTCTTTAGATACAGACATTACAAATTTCCTAATAATTAACGGACATTAAGTCCAAATAAATTTTACACCGAAAGTGAGATTAAACAGCTTAAAATTAAGCAGCTTGCTCTTCTTTCTGTACACGTACTGCTTCAATTGTTTTACACAATTTGCCAGCAGACGCTTCTTTCATAGCACTCATTAAGCGTGCAACAGCTTCATCGTATGTAGGTAATGTAGCAAGCATTGCTGCATCAACAACATTTCCTTCAAAAGCGGCCGTTTTAAGCTCGAATTTCTCATTCTTTTTCGCGAAATCTGAAAAGATACGCGCAGCAGCACCTGGGTGCTCTGATGAGAAAGCGATTAAGCTTGGACCAACAAATGAATCAGAAAGACACTCAAAATCTGTTCCTTCAAGAGCACGTTTTGCTAAAGTGTTACGGACAACTTTCATCCAAACACCATTTGCACGAGCTTCTTTACGAAGGGCAGTGATTGCGCCAACTGTTACACCACGAGAATCTGCAACAACTGCAGATAGAGCACCATTGGCTGCTTCGTTGACTTCAGCAACTATTGCTTTTTTGCCTTGAAGATTTAAAGCCATGGGTGTTACTCCTGGTTTAATGGGGGTACCGATTATCGGATTCCCCTGTTCTACTCTTCCCTACCAAACAAGGTAGAGATGCTTTTTACGGCGAGAGCCAGAAGGATTAGGAAAAATCTATCTGGGGTCTACACCGTCTACGTAGGTGAATATTAAGGCCGAAGCCACCTACGGTCTTGGACGGAAGCCCAATTTATCGTTAACCCCAAAGGCTTAACGAAATTATGGACTTCAACCCGAATTCTTTACTTTGCAAATTAATAAATTAATCAACAAAATGGCGCGAAATTATAGTACAAATTTCACGCCATGTAAACACTCAATTAAGCAACAATAGTGCTTAAAGTGTTTTGGTCAACAGAAACACCTGCGCCCATTGTTGTAGAGATAGTTACTTTCTTCAAGTAAACACCTTTAGCTTGAGAAGGTTTAGCCTTCTTAAGCGCAACAATTAGAGCTTCAAGGTTTTGTTGTAACTGCTCTGCAGTGAAATCAACCTTACCAATAGTAGTATGGATGATGCCATTTTTGTCATTACGGTAACGTACTTGACCTGCTTTAGCATTTTTAACTGCTTCTGCAACGTTAGGCGTTACAGTACCAGTTTTAGGGTTTGGCATTAGACCACGTGGGCCTAAGATTTGACCTAGTTGACCAACAACACGCATAGCGTCTGGTGATGCAACAACAACGTCAAAGTTCATCTCGCCTTTTTTAACTAGTTCAGCAAGATCTTCCATACCTACTAATTCAGCACCGGCTTCTTTTGCAGCTTCTGCATTAGCGCCTTGTGTGAATACAGCAACACGAACGTCACGACCAGTACCGTTAGGTAGTACAGTAGCACCACGAACGTTTTGATCAGATTTACGAGCATCGATACCAAGGTTAACGGCAACGTCAACACTTTCTACGAATTTAGCTGTCGCTAACTCTTTTAAAAGAGCAACTGCTTCATTGATTTCGTAATCTTTAGTTACTTCCACTTTTTCGCGGATAGTACGCATACGTTTAGTTAATTTAGCCATTTCTTAGTCCTCTACGTTCAAGCCCATCGCACGCGCAGAACCTGCGATAGTGCGAACCGCTGCGTCCATATCGGCAGCTGTAAGGTCAGTTCGTTTTGTCTCAACAATTTCTTCAAGTTGAGCACGAGTTACTGTGCCTACTTTATCAGTGTTAGGACGGCCTGAGCCTGACTTGATACCAGCAGCTTTCTTAAGTAAGTAAGCAGCAGGTGGCGTTTTCATGTCGAACGTAAATGAACGGTCACCGTAAACAGAGATCACTACAGGAACTGGAGCGCCTTTTTCGATAGACTCTGTACGTGCGTTAAACGCTTTACAGAATTCCATGATGTTTACACCGTGTTGACCTAGTGCAGGACCTACTGGAGGACTAGGATTAGCCATACCAGCGGCAACTTGTAGCTTGATTAGAGCTTCAACTTTTTTAGCCATTATAAATACCTCATTTGGTGGGTCTCAGCCTTGTGCGCGCGAGGACGCGTACTCTAACGGCTTCCCAGTTTAAAAATTGGTTTCGTACTTTTTGCACAGTAAAAAAATAAATTTTACCTTAATACAAAAAGGCCGCTGATTATAAGTTAATCAGCGGCCTTTTTCAAGCTTCATGCCAAAATTTAAATAAAAATTAGCGAAGCTTTTTTAATCAATTACTTATCTTGCTCAACTTGACCGAATTCAAGCTCAACTGGCGTAGAACGACCAAAAATAAGTACAGATACTTTTACGCGGCTCTTTTCGTAGTCAACTTCTTCAACTACACCACTGAAATCTGCAAATGGACCATCTGTAACGCGTACAACTTCACCTGGTTCAAATAATGTAGCAGGTTTAGGTGCTTCAGCATTTTCTTGTAGGCGATTAAGAATGCGCTCAGCTTCTTTAGGGCTGATAGGAGCAGGACGATCAGACGTACCACCAATAAAGCCCATAACGCGTTCTGTGCTGTTCACTAAGTGCCAGCTTGCGTCATTCATATCCATTTGTACTAATACATAACCTGGGAAGAATTTACGCTCAGATTTACGCTTTTGGCCAGCGCGCATCTCAACAACTTCTTCAGTTGGTACCAATATCTCACCAAAGCTCGATTCTAGACCTTCGATTTTAATATGTTCAATTAACGTTTGAGCTACACGCTTTTCGTAACCAGAAAAGGCCTGTACTACATACCAACGTAACTTAATTTCTTTGTTCTCGTTCTCATCCGACATGGGATCAGATCTCCAATCCAGTTAAAAAGCCTACAGCGCGGAATAAAATGCCATCTAATCCCCAAAGGATAAGTGCCATAATCACTGTTGCAACCATTACAATTAATGTCGTGTGGGTAGTTTCTTGGCGCGTTGGCCAAATAACTTTGCGTACTTCAATTCGAGCTTCTTTAGCGAAAGCAAGAAAGTTACGTCCCTTAAATGTTTGCGAGGCAATTGCTAATCCGGCCGCTATTGCAACAACAACGCCAATAGCACGTAGTAATACAGATTGATCTGCATACATGTGATTACCAACAACTGCGCCTGCAAGTAGCGCGATTGCTACTAACCACTTTACTGACTCCATCGCACTTGATGGTGTTTCTACATTCGTGCTCATAATATTATTACCTTAACTACAGACACAACAACCCTACACTACGGCAGGGTTAATCCATTAAAATCTAAACTTAAAAACAGACTTAATTTAAACCGGTTTTTAATCTCAGACTACTCAAATAACAAGTAAAACTGGCAGGGGCGGAGAGATTCGAACTCCCAACCATCGGTTTTGGAGACCGCTGTTCTACCAATTGGAACTACGCCCCTGCAAAGTGGATGCCTATTATACTTACGCAGTTCATTAACACAAGCCTAAAAGATACCCACATTGGAAAATCTAATTAATTAATTACATTATTGTTTAAACTGCTAATAATTTAATCGGTTAGATAAACCTACAATCCAAAGATATTGATTATTTCCCTATGGTTTTATAAACGTCACTTAACAAGCTTGAAGCGCCAAACCTAAATGTATTTGCTTGCAAATAATCATCACCCATTATTGCGCGTGCTAGCGCTAAATAATCACTAGCATCGGCCACTGTTTTAACACCGCCGGCCGCTTTAAAGCCCACACGTTTATTTGAGTTTTTAATGGCTGTTAGCATAGTTTTTGTTGATTCAAGCGTGGCATTTACAGCTACTTTACCCGTACTGGTTTTTACAAAATCAGCACCGCCTTCAATTGCAAGCTCCGTGGCTTGAGTAATAAGCGCGTCGGTTTTTAGCTCGCCGCTTTCTATTATTACTTTAAGTTGCGCGCGCGACCCACATGCTTTTTTACTTTCGCTTACATAGTTAACTACAGTTTGAGCATCGCCCGCGATTAACTTTTTATAAGGAATAACCAAATCAATTTCGTCTGCGCCGCGCTCTATAGCAATAAGTGTTTCGTTAATTACATCACTCAGTGGTGCATCACCCGTTGGAAAGTTAGTGACTGTTGCGACTTTAACATGGTTAAGCTCACGCGCTGCGAGTGCTATTTTTGCATCATCAACAAAGTCGCTATAAACACATACGGCGGCAGGCGTACCTAAGGTAGGATTTATGCTATCAACAAGTGCTTGAATGCTTTTGGTGGTATCGCTGGTGTTTAAGCTTGTTAAATCCATCAGTGCGACTGCTAATGCGGCATCTTTTTGGTGTTGTGTCATTAGAGCTCCGTTGCTTATGTAATACCAATTTTATTAAGAACATGATCATTTTAGCGTATTAAATAACGCACTAACTACGTTAAAAACTATTTATTTAGAACAACTATGTATCATAATTTTAGCCTTGTTATTGAGCTATTTTCTCGTCGCTATAAATAGATCACTAATTTAATGCAAATGGTATAAGTACAAAATTTGATATGCCTCCATATTAACAAATTAAACCAAACTCGCTATAGCTCATAACCAAACACTATAAGCTGGTTATTTTACTTGTAACTCGGCGCAATCCCTTATTAACTAGCTCTTAGGCCTAAAAAGCCCACCTATTATAACTTTTGGTTATATCAACTTGGTTTTAATTATTTTTTACTTATTGATAGCCGCTATATTCTGCATATCAGAATAAAGCGTTTTCTTATATTTGAATTTGTTTAGGGGTCTTATTAACGTGCAGTATTTACCTATCTTTACCAAACTCGACAACAAACCAGTATTGGTTGTTGGCGGTGGAGAGGTCGCTTTACGCAAATGTCGCGCGTTTTTAAAAGCGAGAGCAAGCGTTACTTTAGTAGCACCTTGGTTTTGCGACGAACTAAAAGAGCATGCACATAATAATGAAGTAACGCTTATTGATGCTTATTTTGATGAATCGCACCTTGATGGCAAAATGCTTGTTATTGCAGCAACCGACCGCGATGAAGTAAACAACAACGTATTTGAACTTGCCAATGCCCGCAATGTGTTTGTAAACGTGGTTGATGACCAACCTAAATGTACGTTTATATTCCCATCCATTGTTGACCGTGACCCAATTACGATTGCTATATCAAGTGCTGGCACAGCGCCCGTACTTGCACGTCGCTTACGCGAAAAGCTCGAAACTCTTATTCCACATCATATTGGCCCACTTGCAACACTTGTCGGTGGCTTTAGAGACAAAGTAAAAAAACGCTTTAAGCATTTTTCAGACCGCCGCCAATTTTGGGAAGGCGTGTTCGACTCATCTGTTGTGAGTAAAGTACAAACCGGCGATACCCAAGCCGCACAGCAGCAACTAGAGCAAATGCTAGATGCAAAAGCAGAACCTGAAGGCGAAGTATATGTAGTAGGTGCAGGCCCTGGCGATCCAGAGCTTTTAACACTTAAAGCACTGCAACTTATGCAACAAGCCGACGTCGTCGTTTATGACTTTTTAGTCTCTGACGAAATTATGGAACTAGTGCGCCGCGATGCTGACCTTATTTGTGTAGGTAAACGTTTGGGCGATCATAGTGTTGTTCAAGAAGATACCAACCAAATGCTGGTCGACCTTGCTAAACAAGGCAAAAAAGTATGCCGCATTAAAGGTGGTGACCCGTTTATTTATGGCCGTGGTGGCGAAGAAGTACAAGTACTGGCTGCTAACAACGTAAATTATCAAATTGTACCGGGTATTACAGCCGCTGCAGGTTGTAGTGCTTACGCGGGTATTCCGCTAACGCATCGTGACCATGCACAAGCCATTCAATTTGTAACTGGCCACTGTAAAAAAGACGGTCAAGAACTTGATTGGCAATCGCTGGCAAAAGCAAATCAAACGCTGGCTATTTACATGGGCGTAATTAAATCGCCGCACATACAAAGCGAGCTTTTAAAACATGGCCGCAAAGCCGACACCCCTGTTGCCATTATCGAAAACGGTACACGTAAAAATCAGCGTGTAGTAACAGGCCAATTAGGCGAACTTGCCGACTTAATTGAACGCAACAGCATTATATCGCCTGCACTACTCATTATTGGCGAAGTAGCCGCCCTGCACTCGCAACTAGCGTGGTTTGGGAAAAACGAGCAAACAAGCAGCTTTGCACAGCCGCTAACAGATGTATCAAATACATAACCGAATTTTAAATTTGTAACTTTTAATCATTTTAGTAGGACGACTAACAATGGCTTTAACTCACCTTCAGCAACTTGAAGCTGAAAGTATCAAAATCATGCGCGAAGTCGCCGCTGAGTTTGAGAACCCAGTAATGCTTTACTCTATTGGTAAAGATTCGTCGGTACTTTTGCACTTAGCGCGTAAAGCATTTTACCCTGCAAAAATTCCGTTTCCGTTATTACACGTAGACACCAACTGGAAGTTTCGTGAAATGATCGAGTTTCGCGACCGTATAGCTAAAGAATATGGCTTTGATCTTCTGGTACACAAAAATCCAGAAGGCATTGAAATGGGTGTAGGCCCGTTTACGCATGGCTCGGGTAAACATACCGACATAATGAAAACCCAAGGCTTAAAACAAGCGCTAGATAAATACGGCTTTGATGCTGCATTTGGTGGCGCACGCCGCGACGAAGAAAAGTCACGCGCAAAAGAGCGTGTTTATTCGTTCCGCGACAAACACCACCGTTGGGACCCTAAAAACCAACGCCCAGAGCTTTGGAATACCTACAACAGCCAAGTTAATCCGGGTGAGAGCATTCGTGTTTTCCCATTATCTAACTGGACTGAGCTTGATATTTGGCAATACATTTATCAAGAAAACATCGAAATGGTGCCATTGTACCTAGCTAAAGATCGCCCAGTAGTTGAGCGCGACGGTACTTTGATTATGGTTGACGATGAGCGTATGCCTCTTAATGAAGGTGAAGTACCGCAAATGAAATCTGTACGTTTTCGTACATTAGGCTGCTACCCACTTACCGGTGCAGTTGAATCAACAGCCAGTACTTTAACCGAAATCATCGAAGAAATGCTGCTATCTACGTCATCTGAACGTGAAGGTCGTGTTATTGACCATGATTCAGCCGGCTCAATGGAGAAGAAAAAACGTGAGGGGTATTTTTAATGTCTAGCCAAAATAACGATACATTTAACGAAGTAAAAGAAATAGGCATAGACGCCTACCTAGCACGCCAACAAGACAAAAGCTTATTACGCATGCTTACTTGTGGCAGCGTAGATGACGGTAAATCAACACTGATTGGCCGCCTACTGCACGACAGCCACCAAATTTATGAAGATCAGCTAGCAGCCCTTCATAAAGATAACGAAAAAGTAGGTAATGCAGGTGAAGATCTTGACCTTGCTTTATTAGTTGATGGCCTACAAGCTGAGCGTGAACAAGGCATTACGATTGACGTAGCGTACCGTTACTTTTCAACGGCTAAGCGTAAATTTATTATTGCCGACACGCCTGGGCACGAGCAATACACGCGCAACATGGTAACTGGTGCATCAACAAGCGATGTCGCCATTATTTTGGTTGATGCGCGTTACGGCGTACAAGTACAAACTAAGCGCCATAGCTTTATTTGTGACTCGCTGGGCATTAAACAGTTTGTTGTTGCCGTTAATAAAATGGATATCGTTGATTTTGACGAAACCGTGTATGAAAAAATTAAGGCCGATTACCTTAAATTTGCTGAGCAACTTAACGTATCAAACATTAAGTTTGTGCCTATGTCGGCGCTTAAAGGCGACAACGTAGTAACACGCTCTGCACATACACCGTATTACACCGACAAGCCGCTACTAGAGTTATTAGAAGATTCGCCAGCAGCCGAAACAGATACAGGCTTTGAAGCGCGCCTACCGGTGCAATATGTCGTGCGTCCTAACTTAAACTTCCGTGGTTTTCAGGGCACACTTACATCGGGCAAGATGCACGTAGGCGATGCTATAAAAGTATTACCGTCGGGTAAAACATCAAGCATTAAAGAAATTGTTACCTTTGATGGTAATCTGGACAGCGCCGAAGCAGGCCAAGCAATTACCGTTACCCTAAATAACGAAATTGATATTAGCCGAGGGGATGTAATCGTACCTGCAAATTCAACGGCCGCTGTAACTAACCAGTTGCAAGCTAAAATTGTGTGGATGCATGAATCGCCATTAGTGTTAGGTAAAAGCTATAACCTAAAACTAGGTAGCAAAAACACCTCAGCTATTGTTAAAAAGATTGACTACACAATTGATGTAAACACGCTTGAGCACGGCACTAGCGACTCATTACAGCTAAACGAAATTGCGATTGTAACGCTTGAACTAACCGAAACTATTTTGGCAGACGAGTACCACAGCAATCACGAAACAGGCTCGTTTATCCTAATCGATCGCTTATCAAACCTAACTGTTGCTGCCGGTATGATTGAGCAAGTACTGCAAAGCCAAACAAAGCAAAGTAACTTTAGCGAATTTGAAGTTGAATTTAACAGCTTAGTACGCAAGCACTTCCCGCATTGGCAAGCGCTTGATATTTCTAAGTTATAAGTTAACTTTAGCCTGTTAGGAATTTAAAAGCATGGTAGAACAGCTCGTTTTAACAGGCATTATGCTTACCTTAGTCGGGTGCCTTTTTGGCACCCGTATTAATCCAGCATGGTTATTTGTAAGCGCTATTGGTACCAGCTACTTAGCAGGGCTAATCGATCTTGAAAGTATGTTAGTTAACTACGCTAACCCGTCGCTTATCACTTTAGTACTATTGGTGTTAGTGTCGACCGCAATAGAAAAAACCACCCTAATTCAAAAGTTAGCGCAATCGCTATCTAAAGGTAGTTTAGTAAAATCGGTAACAAAATTAGGGTTATCAACCGCCTTTTTATCGTCGTTTACTAACAATACTGCCGTTGTTGCATCGCTTATTACCGCGATAAAAGACAACCCTAATCACTCCCCTTCAAAGCTATTATTACCGCTGTCGTACACTGCTATTTTGGGCGGCACCATTACGCTTATTGGTACATCAACCAACTTAATCGTTAATGGCTTTGCAGTAGATGCGGGAATGGAACCGCTGGGCTTTTTTGACTTTACATTAGTGGGTTTAGGCGCGCTAAGCGTAGGCCTAATTACCATTTTAGTAATGCTTAAATACTTACCCGACAACGGTAAAAGCGACCAAGAAGTCGTGCCTTTTTACCTAGAAGGTAAAGTACAAGCAAGCTCAAAATTAATAGGCCAAACCGTAGAAGAAAACGGCCTGCGTGATTTAAAAGACTTATTCCTTGCTGAAATTATTCGCGATGGCAGCCGAATTTGCGCAGTCACTCCGCAGCAAATTATTCAAAAAGACGACGTGCTGCTGTTTGTAGGTGACATAAAATCGGTGCCATTACTTACCCGTTTCGACGGTTTAAAAGTAGTGCACGAGAATCATCAAAAAGACATAGAACACTTAGTAGAAGTAGTCGTAAGTCAATCTTCAAAATTTATTGGCAAAACCGTAAAAGAAGCCCGCTTTAGAGAGCAGTTTCATGCTGCTGTTATTGCCATTCGCCGTGGACACGATCGCTTACAAGGCGGCCTTGGGCAAGTGCAATTACAAGCTGGCGACTCACTTATACTCGCACCAGGCAAAAACTTTTACACCTTGCCTAATTTAAAGCGCGAATTTGTGTATATTTCAGGGTTTGACTTACAAGCCCACCTTGCACCTAAGCAATCAAATATTGTGCTACTAAGCTTTGCCGCAGTACTGGGTTTAAGCATTATTGGCATAGTGCCGCTGGTTAAAGGCTTATTAGTATTACTGATTGGCTTAATGCTCAGCGGCACCATAAAACTTAACGAAGTAAAACGCCGTTTTCCTATCGAGTTATTGGTGGTTGTAGGTAGCGCCATTGGCCTTGCTAAATTAATGATAGGCACCGGACTTGCCGGGCAAATATCCGACGCCATGTTTATGGTACTTGGGGATTTTGGCCCGTACGGCGCGTTTATAGCTATATTTTTAATGACCGTATTATTTACCGAGCTTATAACTAACAACGCAGCTGCTGCCTTGTCGTTCCCTGTTGCTTACTCGCTCGCGGTTGGTTTTAATGTAGACCCGCTACCGTTTATTATGGCGGTTGCCTTTGGCGCATCAGCCAGCTTTATATCGCCATTTGGGTATCAAACTAATCTAATGGTTTATAGCGCGGGTAACTATCGCTTAAAAGATTACATAGTGATGGGCTTACCCCTTTCTATTATTTATTCAATCACGGTATTAACCCTGATCCCGCTGGTATTTCCGTTTTAATACCTGCGCTCACAGCATAAGAGACTCTCACTATGGATGAAAATATAGTTTGGCATAACTACGCAACGACAAAAGCACAGCGTAGTGAGCAAAAAAAACATAAGCCCGCTATTTTATGGTTTACCGGCTTTTCAGGCTCTGGCAAAAGCACCGTAGCAAACGCACTAGAAGCGGCGCTTAATCAGCAAGGTACGCACACTTACCTGCTCGATGGCGACAACGTACGCCACGGTTTGTGTAAAGATCTAGGCTTTAGCGACGAAGACCGTATTGAAAACATACGCCGCGTAGGCGAAACCGCAAAACTAATGACCGATGCTGGCTTGTTAGTACTTACTGCGTTTATATCGCCTTTTAGAGCAGAACGCGACATGGTGCGCAGCTTAGTAGACGAAGGCGAATTTATCGAAGTATTTATCGATACCCCACTGGATGTATGCGAAAGCCGCGATCCAAAAGGCTTATACAAAAAAGCCCGCGCTGGAGAGATAAAACACTTCACTGGTATCGATTCAAGCTACGAAGTGCCAAACAATCCAGAAATAATTTTAGATACAAGTAAAAACACCCTAGACCAATCGGTTACACAACTGATAACGTATCTAAAACAAAAGCACATAATATAGGTTAACCCCATGAATCAAACCGAACTGCTAGAAGAAACCCTCATCCTTGCCCGCAAAGCAGGCCAAGCGATAATGGGAATTTACGAAAAGGATTTTAACGTTGAGTACAAAGCCGATGAAAGCCCCGTAACCGACGCCGATTTAGCAGCTCATAAACTGATTGTGGCAGGGCTTCAACAGCTCACACCTGATATTCCAATACTCAGTGAAGAAAACGCCGACATAAGCTGGGATGTACGCCAAACGTGGAAAAGCTACTGGTTAGTTGACCCAATCGACGGCACTAAAGAATTTATCAAAAAGAACGGTGAATTTACCGTAAACATCGCCCTAATTAAAAACGGCATTCCTATTTTAGCCGTAGTAGATGCACCTGCCCTTGGCGTATCCTACTTAGCTGCCGAAGCAATTGGCGCATTTAAAGATAAAGGCGATGAGCGAATTGAGCTTAAGGTAACTACCAAACCTAACAAAGGGTTAATTCGAGTTGTAGGCAGCCGCTCGCACCCATCACCCGATTTAGCCGAGTTTGTAAAACGCTTTGATGATGTTGAAATGGTGTCTAAAGGCAGCTCACTAAAGCTGTGTTTAGTCGCCGAAGGCAGCGCCGATATTTACCCGCGCTTAGGTCCAACTTGCGAATGGGATACAGGTGCAGGCCATGCAATCGCCGAAATAGCCGGTGCTAAAGTCACTAAGCTTGATGGCAGCCCGCTTATTTATAACACTAAAGATGAGTACTTAAATCCGTATTTTATTGTAAGTGCGATAGAAGAGTAAGGTAGTTTTTAGTGGTTAGCTATCGGTTGTTAAAAAGACAAGTGATAGCTTTAACTCTTTGATGTTACCAGTTGATGTCTAGCAAACGGTGAAAAAACATGCCTAATTTATTACTTGCTAGGTTTTAAGTACATCATACTACCTTTAAATACATCAAATAACTCACAATGAAACTTTTGAAGACTATCAATTAGCTCCTCAATTTCCCTTAGATTACGAGTAAACTCGGGATTTGATTCTTGCGTACCAGGTAATGAATTAATTTGCATTAAGTTTAGCCAGGCTGATGCATCAGAGTCTACTTGAAATAACCAATCGGTCACAATACCGTCAAAATAAAAATCAGCTAGGGCGAGTGCCTCTTGAAGCTCTTCGTACAACTTATCATCGACCACATGATTTATATCAACACTACGCAAAAACCTTTTTACAACTATATAAATATGCAATTTATTTGAGTTACTTTCACGCTTCTCTTTATCAACATTAAGCTTCCACTGCTGGTATGCAATAAAGCCTACTGAGATGGCAATTACAGGGCTTAATAAAGCCGAAAAGGTATCAATAACTTGCCTAGCAGTACTTAACGCTTCCAATTTAAATTCCTTTTAAGTTAACCCATTTAGATCTTTTTTAAGTTTTGTAAGTCAAAAAAGAAAGGCCTATCCCTATTTTATCTACAACCCTTAAAGATTTTGCTGGGCGATAAAAGCAAGCGAGTGCTGATTGAATAAGTCAGGACGTTCCACATTACAAACATGGCCACAATGGTGAATAGTTTGCAGTACGCTATTTTTATGACGCTTAACCATTTCTTTAACAGGGCCAAGGAACATATGATCTTCCTTACCCATAATATAAAGAATGGGAATATCAATGTCTTTTTCTTTGAAGTATTGCATTAAAGGATTTACGTCCATGGCTAATTTAAACCATTTTATAAACTCTTTTTGGCACAAGCGTTTTGCTTCACGAACAAACAAAAGTCGAGATTCTTTATGACGCTTTTTCGGCATCATAATAAAAGCAAATAAACGATACAGCCACATATAAGGCAAGAAGTGTTTAAAAGTATTACCTAAATAAACCAATGTATTACTGCGCGTATTAAAACGAGTAACCGCTCCACCTAGCACCATGCTAGAAACATATTGCGGCGCAATTTCAGCAATATTTCGAATGAGTATTGTGCCCAATGAAATACCAACAAAGTGTGCGCTGGTGATATTGTTATGATCTAACACATCAATGATGTCTTTAGAGACATTATTAAATGAATAATTATTATCAACAAAGTTTTGTACTAAGTTATTCGATTTACCGTGACCACGAAGATCTAGCAACAACACATTATATTCTTTTTTATAGGCTTTAAGCTGACGAAACCAAATTGCCGAGCTACCACCTGCTCCATGGACAAATACAACCCATGTTTTACTGGTTTCGTGCGCAAAAGTAGTATGGAAGAGAATCTCTTTGCTCATTGCAGTTAGTGGCCTATTTACTTCGTTTGGCATATTCAATTACAGGAAGTATAACGGAGTTTAATAAAAATCTCTTATGAAGTTCAGATCAATGGCTTCTACTTAACAGCTTTTCGCTGCAGATTCTGATTTTTAAATGAAAGCCAATAAAATGACCTTCCTCTATTTTTACGTTATGAAAACCGCCTACCTCGCCTTTGTTGCTCGCGTGACACTATAGCGTGTTGGGTTTCGCTGCGCTCAAACCAACCTACTTTAAAATTATAATGTGGTGCTGCCGCTTAAGGGTTTGCTCACTTTTACACCGCTGTTTCGTATTCATGACACTTACCCTTCAATTTGGTCTAATTAATTAGTCTACAAATCCTCTCAAAACATGAAATTTTTAGCTAAAAACTATATTCTTGCGTGCGATTATTATTTAAATAATGGATAAACACACACATGACAACATCTCAAGATGCAACGCTTTCAAATGCATCAACAACAGGTGCACACACACCTTCAAACACACCCACTTCTAAATGGAATCTGCACGATACGCAGTGGACTTTAAGCCTTTTTGGTACCGCCGTTGGTGCGGGTATTTTATTTTTACCTATTAATATTGGCATTGGCGGTTTTTGGCCGTTAATTATTTTGGCATGCTTAGCATTTCCAATGACCTTTTGTGCACACCGTGGATTAGCGCGTTTTGTACTTTCATCAAAAAATAAAGATGCCGATTTTACCGATGTAGTTGAAGAACACTTTGGTGTGACTGCGGGGCGGTTAATTTCTTTATTGTACTTTTTATCTATATTCCCAATTTTGCTTATTTACGGTGTGGGCTTAACCAATACCGTTGATAGCTTTATGGTTAATCAAATGGGGATGGAATCACCTTCTCGCGTGTTGCTTTCGGGTGTATTAGTTGCAGGTATGATTAGCTTAATGATGGGCGGAGAGCGCTTAATGCTGCGTGCCTTTGCTATTTTAGTTTATCCGCTTGTGGGTATATTGTTCTTTTTATCACTTTATTTAATCCCAAGCTGGCAAATGCCAGATATGACACTGCCTGAAATGGGCAGCTTTGGTAAAACGTTGTGGTTATCGATTCCTATTATTGTGTTTTCGTTTAGCCACGCAGCGGCTATCTCAAGCTTTGTAAACGTGCAACGCGGTCACTACGGTGAACAAGCTACACATAAGTCTGAGGCGATTTTAAAGCGCACTAGCTTACTACTTATTACCTTTGTACTGTTATTTGTGTTCTCTTGCGTGTTGTCGCTTACAGGCGAGCAAATGGCCGCTGCTAAAGCCGCTAACGTATCGGTTTTATCCTACCTTGCTAATATTACTGATAACTCGTTTATTGCCACACTTGGGCCGCTTGTTGCCTTTATTGCTATTACATCGTCGTTTTTGGGTCACTTTTTAGGGGCACGTGAGAGCTTTACGGGTTTAGTAACTAAACAAACAAGCTTAAGCGCAAAAGCGGCTGATAAAATTGGTGTATTAATTATGTTTTTAGCTATTTGGTTTTGCGCTGTTAAAAACCCAAGTATTTTAGACATGATGGATCAGTTATCGGGCCCTATCATCGCGATGATTTTATTCATCATGCCAATGATCGCAGTTTATAAAGTGCCTGCACTTCATAAATACCGCAACCGTTTAAGCACGCTATTTATATTAGCGGTTGGCTCACTTGCTGTATTTGCACTTTTATACAGCATGCTTAAGTAATAAAACTGTTTATACAAAAGCCCGGCTACTTTTTAGCCGGGCTTTTTTGTGTGCTGTTTATCTCAAATTGTTTTTTTATAGTCGCTCTTCAGGCATGTTATAAATTAACTAGCCTAAAAATAAAACAATTATGCACTTTACTAAACAACTCCTACTTTACGTAAGCTTGCTAACTACGCTTGTTTTAAGCCTCTTTGTTAAAGCCGATGACGCTCCCACTATTTTATCGATGAAAGAGCGCGCTGCGTTTATAGATAAAATAACTGAGCTTAGAGTTAATACCTTAATGCCCTCATTAATGAAGCAGCACAACACTGATATGTGGCTACTTATAAGTCGTGAATATAACGAAGATCCAATATTAAAAACAATGCTGCCTGCAACATGGCTTTCAGCCAGACGCACCACTATTTTGCTATTTGCACTTAATAAACAAGGTGGTGTTGATGCTTACGCTATTGCGCCTTATAAAATAGGTAACGTATTTAAAAAAGGGTGGGATAAACAAACACAACCAAGCCAGTGGGAAGCACTCAATACACTTATTGAGCAATACAAACCTCGCAACATTGCGCTTAATACTTCTACCGACTGGGCACATGCCGATGGCCTTGTGCTAGGTGATTACAAAACCTTAATGGCTAACTTACCCGCCACTTATCACAATAAAATAATTTCTGCAGAGCCGCTTGCTGTTGCGTGGTTAGAACAACGCATTCCTGAAGAAGTTGAAATGTATAAACATATTGTGGCTATTGCTCATCATATTATTGCAGAGGGGTTTTCGGGTAAAACAATTACGGTGGGTAAAACAACTAGCGATGACTTGGTATGGTGGTTTAGAGAGCGCGTAAAAGAGCTAAAACTACAAACATGGTTTCATCCAAGCGTTGCTATTCAACGCGCCGATGCGAAGTCGTTTAATCATGAAGAAAGCTTTACCAATGGCTACGATGATAACGTTATACAAGCCGGTGATTTACTTCATGTCGATTTTGGGATTACTTATTTACGCTTAAATACCGACACGCAGCAGCATGCGTATGTGCTCAAAGAAAACGAAACGAGTGCGCCTAGTTACTTAGTTGAAGCACTAAAAAGCGGTAATAAACTCCAAGATATATTTACCAATCAATTTGCGGTAGGAAAAACCGGTAATGAAGTTTTAGCTGCAGCACGAAAAGCCGCTATTGCTCAGGGATTAAAACCCACTATTTATACTCATCCTCTTGGCTATCATGGTCATGCTGCTGGTACTACATTAGGTATGTGGGATTCTCAGCAAGGTGTACCGGGAGATGGGGACTATCCGCTACATTTAAATACGGCTTACTCAATTGAGCTTAACAATGCGGTGTTTATAAAGCAGTGGAATAAAGAAATAAGAATAATGCTAGAGGAAGATGCTATTTTTGATAAAAGCGGTGTCTGGTATTTAAATGGCCGACAAACACAATTATTGCTTATAAAATAAAGCAAAAAAAATGGCGCTCACTGAGCGCCATTTTTAATTTAATTCGTTGCTATTATTCTGTATCTGGCAGGTTACGGCCATAGAATATTTCTTGCATTTCGCGAGTCAGCTTAGAGCGAATTTCGTCTTCTTCTTCGTCCGATAACTCATCAGTAGAAAGGCCGAATAAATAGGTATTTAAGTCGGTTTCTTTTAACATCATTTTAGTATGGAACAGGTTTTCTTGATACACGTTCACGTCCATCATCTGGTACGCTTCTTTTGTATCTTCTGTCATGAAGTTTTGAATCGAGCTAATAGCATGATCAATGTAGTGCTTAACACCGTTTATGTCGCGGGTAAAACCACGTACGCGGTAGTCTATTGTTACTACGTCTGACTCAAGGCTATGAATTAAGAAGTTTAACGCTTTAAGTGGCGAAATAATGCCACAGGTAGATACTTCAATATCAGCACGGAATGTACAAATACCATCATCAGGGTGAGCTTCTGGGTATGTGTGTACACAAATATGGCTTTTATCTAGGTGTGCAACAACTGAATCAGGTAATGGGCCCGGTGCTTCGTCAGCATCGTAATTTTGCTGCTCTTCTACTGGTTCTTCTGAAACCAAAATAGTTACACTTGCGCCTTGCGGTTCATAATCTTGGCGCGCTACATTTAAAATGTTAGCACCAATAATATCAACAACTTCACCTAAAATATCGGTTAGTCTATCTGCACTGTACTGCTCATCGATATATTCAATATATTCTTTACGTTGTTGCTCGGTCTTTGCGTAACAAATATCATAAATACTAAAGCTTAAACTTTTGGTTAAATTGTTAAAGCCATGAAGTTTAAGTTTATCGAAGGGTTTGTTCATAATAAACCAACCTATAAATTAGTGGGTTCTGCACCTGCAGAATGAAAAGTTCGCGGATTTTATACGAATTTTCCTCGTGGAAAAAGCGTTATTTTGCTTGATCTTGCACAACTTCGTGGCTATGCGTAATTTCTACTGTTTTATCAAGCATTAATGCAACCGAGCAATACTTTTCAGCAGAGAGTGAAACTGCACGTGCAAGGTGCTTTTCAGACACATTATTGCCTTTAACAACAAAGTGTAAGTTGATTTTGGTAAACACGCGCGGTGCTGTTTCGGCGCGTTCTGCACTAAGTTGCACTTGTACGTCTGAAAAATCTTGTTTAGCTTTTTTTAAAATACTAACCACATCAACTGAAGAGCAACAGCCAACTGACATTAAAACCATTTCCATTGGGCTTGGTGCTGCGCTATCGCTGCCGCCATCAAACACAACATTGTGGTTAGAATTAGAACGGCCAATAAACGTATCGCCTTCAACCCATTTTACATTTGCTTGCATTGTTATATCTCAAAAAAATATTTTCTTGATTGTAAGCAACTTAGCCGTAGTTGCAAATGAAAATGCAACGCAGGGCTATAAAATGGCTAAGATTGTTGTGCTAATGCGCTATCAAAGAGGTTTTTTACTAAACCTGCAAATTCATCTATAAAGGCATGCTGTTCAACCGTGACAGGCTGTGAGGTGATGCTGCTGAGGACTTCTTCTAAATCGTAAACTATGCCATCAACTTCACGTACAATTTGACTACGCTGCTCTGTGTTGAGGTCTGTGTGCTGCTCGCAAATAAGCATCACATTTTGTGCAATAACGTCTTCGATTAATTCCATTACTGTTGGAGCGCCTGGTTTTATTTCGCCTGGCTTCTCAAACAATGCTAAATTTTGAGTTAGATACATGATCAAATCATCGTACCCTTGCCTATCTAAAACCATTATGCGAACCACCTAAATATATTTAATTATGCTGATTTAAGCAGAAAGAGTCGGTAATTACTAGCCTTGTACGATAGCAATACAAAAAAAGCAGCCGAAGCTGCTTTTATAATGATTAAGTAGTATTACTACTTAATCTATTTTTAAACCTGGGCTTAGTGTTGCTGGCATCGCTACTTTTTCAAGCTCTACTGAAGCAACTGGGTATGCACAGTAATCAGCTGCGTAATACGCGCTTGCTCTGTGATTGCCCGATGCGCCAATACCACCAAATGGTGCTGCGCTTGACGCGCCAGTAATTGGGCGGTTCCAGTTAACAATACCAGCGCGAATACGACGTAAAAAATGGTCGTAATCTGCTGCACTATCACTTAATAAACCAGCCGATAAACCAAAGGTTGTATCGTTTGCTTTATCAATGGCTTGGTCAAAGTCGTCAAAGCGGAATACTTTTAAAAGTGGTCCAAAATGCTCTTCATCTGGGAAGTCACTAATATTTGTACACTCAATAATACCTGGTGTTACAAAGCCAGTATTAGCTGTGTGCTCAAGCTCTACTAATACTTGAGCGCCAAGCTCAACAAGCTCGTTTTGCGCTTTAACCATGCCCGCTGCTGCCGCTGATGAGATCATAGAGCCCATAAATGGCTGGTCTGCATCATCGTAGTTACCTACTTTAATCGCTTTAGTTGCAGTGATAAGGCGCTCTAAAATTACATCGCCTTTGCTACCTTTAGGTAAAAACAGTTTACGTGCACATGTACAACGCTGGCCGCTTGAGATAAACGCTGATTGAATAATATCGTGAACAACCGCTTTAGTGTCTTCAACGTCAGTAATAATAAGTGGATTATTACCACCCATTTCTAGCGCTAAAATTTTACCCGGTTGACCCGCAAACTGTTCATGTAAAATATGACCAGTACGCGAAGAACCCGTAAAGAACAAGCCATCAATCCCTTTGTGAGCAGCAAGGGCTTTACCCGTTTCTACTTCACCTTGAACGAGGTTGATTACACCGGCTGGTAAGCCTGCTTTTTCCCACAGTTTAAGCGTAAGCTCGGCAACTTTAGGAGTCAGTTCAGACGGTTTAAATACAACCGTGTTACCTGCTAAAAGCGCTGGCACAATGTGGCCATTAGGTAAGTGACCCGGAAAGTTATACGGACCAAATACGGCTACAACCCCATGTGGCTTATGACGAATCATCGCGCGGCCAAGTGGCATTGCGTTTTCTACGTCGCCAGTGCGCTCTAAAAATGCTTTTTCAGAAATGGCAATTTTACCAACCATAGCACCCGCTTCTGTGCGCGTTTCCCACAGTGGCTTACCTGTTTCTTGTGCGATAGTAATAGCGAGTTCTTCGCTGTTTTCTTTTAATTGCGCTGCGAATGCTTTAATTATTTCTAAACGCTCAGTAAAGCTTTTATCAGCCCATGCATAAAACGCTTCGCGCGCTGCATTTACTGCGGTGTCTACTTGCGCCGCAGTTGCTGATGATGCCTGCCAAATAACGTCGTTATTTGCAGGGTTTACTGAATTAAATTCTGTGCCTTGGCCTTGTGACCATTGACCATTAATAAATTGTGCAGGATGAGTCATATACTTTCTCCTAAATTAAATCGTGGTTGCACTAACAATATCGCCAGTTTGCAATTGCAATGCATCTGCTACTTCTTGCGATAAAATAAGGCTTTTTGCGCGCTCGTCAAATGTCATTGGTGCAACGGTTGCTCTAAAATCTTCAAGCTTTTCGTTAGCTAGTAACACCATGGTGTCGCCAGTCATTTCGCCAATTTCAACGTTAAAGTTATTTGCATTACGAATCGTCGCAATGTTATCTACTTTTGCTTCAACCGTTGGGCCGCCGTCAAAAATGTCTACATAGCCATTAAACGTAAAGCCTTCGCTTTTTAATAACTCGATTGCTGGGCGTGTGTTGTCGTGTACTTTACCTATTACGGCTTGCGCATCTTTACTTAGCAAATTTACATAAATTGGGTATTTAGGCATTAGTTCAGCAATGAAAACCTTTTGGCCAATACCTGTTAGGTAGTCGGCTGTTGGAAAATCCATTGAGAAAAAGTGCTCTTCAAGCCACTGCCAAAAAGGGCTACTGCCGTTTTCGTCAGACACACCGCGCATTTCTGCAATCACTGTTTGTGCAAAACGCTCTTGATGCTGCTTTATAAACATAAAGCGCGCTTTTGAAAGTAGCTTACCGTTACAATTTTTACGATAGCCATCTTTTAAAAACAATGTGCAAAGCTCTGTAGCGCCTGTGTAGTCGTTACATAGCGTTAAAATATCAACCGCTTTATATACGTTTAATGTGCGCGAAGAGTGAATCACTTTACTTAAGTGATAATGATAAAATGCATCATCAAGCCCTACCGCAGCTTCAATTGCAGACGTACCTACAACATCACCGGTTTCGCTATCTTCAAGAACAAACAGGTAGCCTTCGTCACCGGGTTGTGACGTTTGCTTAGCAAATGAACTTACAGAATGGTCTATTTTCTTTTGCAATAGTTCTTCGTTTAATGGCAAAGACGTAAAACCATGCCCAGATTCGTGGGCAATTTTCAGTAATGCTGAGTAATCATTTTGCTGGATTGGGCGAAGGATCATCATGAGTCCGCTTGCTCCCTTATAAATAACGGTAAATAGGAATTGCAGGGCAAGCGGTGCTTGCCCTTAATTGGTTGGCTTAAGTCGCTTATGCGTTTACTACGCTTGCTACTGCTTTTTCAAAGCGTGCCATACCTTCGCGAATGTCCGCTTCAGGAATTACTAAAGATGGAGTGAAACGTATTACGTCTGCACCGGCAACTAGTGACATAAGGCCTTGCTCAGTACCTGCCACTAAAAACTCTTTTGCACGACCTTTGTATTGCTCGTTCACTACTGCACCAATTAATAAACCTTGGCCACGGATTTCGCTAAATACGTTGTATTTTTCGTTAACCGCGCTCAGTAGTTCATTAAATAATGCTGCTTTTTCTTTTACGCCAGCCAGTACGTCTGGGGTATTTACTGTATCAAATGCCGCTTCTGCAACAGCACAGGCAAGCGGGTTACCGCCATAAGTAGAACCATGTGTGCCTACTTTAAGGTGCTGTGCAATTTCAGTTGTTGTGATCATAGCGCCAATAGGAAAACCGCCGCCAAGTGCTTTAGCCGAAGTTAAAATATCAGGTACTACGTTTAAGCCTTGGTATGCATATAAATCGCCAGTACGACCAACACCTGTTTGAACTTCATCAAAAATAAGCAGTGCGTTATGTTTAGTACATAAATCGCGAACGCCTTGAGCAAACTCATCAGTTGGTGAAACAATACCGCCTTCACCTTGTAGAGGTTCCATCATTACGGCACATGTTTTATCGCTGATAAGTGCTTCAAATGCAGCAAGGTCATTGTAATCACAATGTACAATGTCGCCAGGCTTAGGACCAAAACCATCTGAATATGCAGCTTGGCCGCCAACAGTTACGGTAAAGAATGTACGACCGTGGAAACCTTTGTTGAACGCGATGATTTGTGATTTTTCTGCGCCAAACTTATCAAGTGCAAAACGACGCGCTAATTTAAGCGCGGCTTCGTTTGCTTCTGCGCCAGAGTTGGCAAAGTAAACTTTTTCAGCAAATGTCGCATCAACCATTTTTTTAGCTAGGCGAAGTGCCGGCTCATTGGTCATTACGTTAGATAGATGCCAGATTTTTTCGCCTTGCTCTTTTAATGCGCCTACTAATGCAGGGTGGCAATGGCCAAGACAGTTAACTGCAATACCACCAGCAAAGTCGATAAACTCTCGACCTTGTTGATCCCATACGCGAGAGCCTTCGCCTCGAACAGGAATTACGCTTGAAGGTGCGTAGTTAGGAACCATTACGTGATCAAATAATTCGCGATTGACTGTCATTTTATTTCCTCTTAATTGTGAGCAACACAAAACATCAAAATAGGTGTTTGGTTAATATTTGTAACCAACTTTATAGGCAAGATCAGTAACCTGATAATTGCGCAAAATTGCTTTGTGGTTCAATTTTCAGACGCACATTATTTCAGAATTACTTATATCTGTCTCGTTAAAAACTTTCATGTATCCCTTGAAAATAAAGGGCTAAAGATATTATTTCATAGATAGTGAATAACTATTTGCATAGCTATTTATGCTTATTTTTAGGCAACTAACCGCATGAGTACAGAGGCGCACACGCTTTAATCGGCAAATATGTAATATAACAATAAGATGAGAATGAATGGTTAGTCGCAAAAAAATTAACAAAAAATTCAGATTTTTAGTCAATTTGAATAGCTAAATTGGTAAAATTACTCGATTGGAGGGTTTTTAGTTCCGTTTTAGTGAACTTAAAGTGCGAAAACCAGCTTAGAGCTTCATCAGGTTCAATAAGTTGATGTTCTTTTAAATTAAGATATTGAGAATAGCACCGTGCCTTTAGCATTACTTCTGTTAATGGCAGTAATGTATCGACCTTATCTACCCCATTTACTAGCTGCTGCATTACCCCTTTAAACGGTAAATATTTAAAAGCCATTTTGTCTATTACCTTAGCGCTTACTTCTATCGATTTATTGCTAAGTAGAGTAGTTAAAAATAGCGGGTCGGGCTGAAGCTCTAATAATGCGGTGTGTAAATCTTTTTGGTTTTCATTTCGGGCTAGCTGTACTTTACGTTGCCATATTTGCTCAAACGTTTTTAAGTACAAGCGCACTAATGCAATTCGCCCTACATCTAAAAGCATACCAAGGGTAAATGCATGAACGTCATTTACATTATTAATTTGTGCAATTTTTTGCGCTGCAATCGCGTTTGCCATGGCACTGTCACGTAAACGACGCTTTAATAACGAAAATGGTTCGGTGCTATGTGGCATCCAATGGCGGGCAGCAAATGTAGGAATAACTAGCTGTAAGTTATCAAGGCCAATATAACGAAGGGCAAGCGATGGTTTATCTACTTTTACAGACGTGTTTTTACTACGTTGATTACGATAGTAAGGTAAATTAACGAGCGTTACTAACTCCCTACCCAACCAGCTTATATCATTAACCAATGGCTCTAAACGCCCTACCGACGCTGACTTTACCGCTAATATATCGAGTATATTGGCAATACCATCTTCAATACCTATGGTGCTATGAATTACGCCATCTATATCTTCGAGCTGCTTATATATAGCTGTTTCAATTGTTTTGTGCAGTTGCTCACTGGCTTGAGCGCGGTACTTATGATGTGCAGTACTGCTTTGCTGGCGTTTATTCTGTGCGGCCACTTCAACCTGCAGCAAGGTACGCTGCTTCATGGGTTCGCCGTAATCTATATCTAATGTATGAATGAAACCAATTTGCTGATGCGCAAAGCTATGCCCAAGCAATAAGTCATGAGCTCGTTGGCTTAGTATTTTGGCAGTACGCTGCTGGGCTACAAGTTCAGTCATGACATCCATTAATAAAGTATAAAATGCTATGTGTATTATAACATTAGAAGCGAGTTAAAAAGTTATCAAGCAGTTCTAAGCCTTGAGCAGTTAAAATAGCTTCGGGATGAAACTGCACACCTTCGATAGCAAGTTCATTGTGTAACAACCCCATAATTTCGTCAAACTCGCCTTGCTCAGTTTGAGTCCATGCGGTTACTTCAAGCTCTTTAGGCAGAGTTTGCGCTTTAACCACTAAAGAATGATAACGACATACCGTTAACGGATTAGCTAAGCCTTTAAACACCCCTTTATTAGTATGAACTATGGGTGATGTTTTACCGTGCATTACTTTTTTAGCACGAACTACATCTCCTCCTAAAGCTTGTGCGATAGTTTGATGCCCCAAGCAAATCCCTAAAATAGGATATTGCCCTTTTAGTTGCTCAACAACATTTAGTGAAATACCCGCTTCGTTAGGGGTGCATGGCCCTGGCGATAACACGATGTGCTGCGGGTTTAACTGTTTTATTTGTGCAATGCTTAGCTCATCATTACGTTTCACTAAAACGTCTTGATCTAAACGCTGAAAATATTGCACTAAGTTGTAAGTAAACGAATCGTAGTTGTCGATCATCAACAGCATTACACAACAGACCTTATAAATTATTGACCACTACTTTACACAAGTGGTACTAAGCGCTGCATTCTACCACTATTAATTAACCAACATAAATTAGCAAAAAGCGTTAAAAATTAACTCTTTTAGCTAAAATGCTTAAAAGCCTTTAGCGGGTATTGGTTTACTAACTTGAACTCTGGTTAAGAGATTTACTAACGTATTGAATCATGATGATATTTAAATTTATTTTCTCTAGCCAGAGATTCCTTGCACCTTGAGCAATAATATCGAACCCTAAGCTTTTTACGATTAGTTAATACACCTACGTAGGCTGTATACCCCAACAATAAATTATTGACCTCTAAAGTACGTGCATTTATTGATCGCACTATTAAACACTTTGGTGAAATGCCTTACTGAGCAAAATAAACAGATTGCTTGTGCTACATCAAATTAGCGGCTCGATGGTTGAATTATATCTATGTAAGCCCCAGTGTATTATATGAAAGGCAGTAATTCACTTATACAACTCACTTACTTGTGAGCTCATTTATATCCTACTAAGGAGCGAATATGTTAGGCGAAGACCACTCATTAACAAATGACTTTCCAGAGTACTTAAAGACCATTGCCGAGTTAAATGAAAGCGATACTGAATTTGCAAAAAAAGCAGATAAGTACGACAAGCTAGATAAAGAGATTAGAGTGTTAGAGCTCAAAGATGCGCCCATAAGCGATGAACAAATGCATCTATTAAAACACGAACGTACAGAATTAAAAGATTGGTTATACGAGCGCTTGCAGCAAGAGCAGTAATGCCACTAAAAAAAGAGCTCACTGATGAGGTGAGCTCTTTAGATCAACAATGGGTATTTTCTCTAAAACTTTACAAAGCCACCCACAGGTTTCATAAATACACTGCTTAGGCCTGCAAAGGCTTGTGCAAACTCTTCTGATAATTGACTAAATACCGTTACTTTATCCATATCAACTACGCTTAAAAATAGTGGGCCACTTTCGCCCCAACCAGCAAGATGCGCTTTAGCAGCATCTTCATCTTGGTAACGCTCGTAAATATGTACATTGCGCTTGTCTTCACTTACTGTCCACTCATACATTAAAGTGCCCGCTTCACTTTTAGCCAAAGTAACTAATTGTGCCATTACCAGTAAAAACTCATCGTATTTACCTTCTTTAATTTGGCCTTGTACTGTCTAGGTAACATGATTTTTCATTATGCTTTACCTAATTTAAGCTGTGCTAAAATACTGTCTAACGTATCTACTAGTTGTTGATTTTTAGCATTATTAAGTGCATCAACATGAGGAGGAGCAAAGCGTCCTGTATCGTTATCAAAATACAGGCCTGCGGCACCTTTAAATTCATCACTAAGCGCTGCGCGACAAAAAATATCTGCGCCAATTTTTAAATCCCCACCATCTATACCGTAAGCGTCTTTTACCATTTTGCTTCCCAGTAAAGATTTAGGGTTTACCGATACAACTAATGGCCCAGTATCTTTAAGCTCAAGCCCTAAATGACGCGACCACATAGTAATAGCCAATTTACTTTGTGTATAAGCCGCACTATCAGAAAGTTCAGTGTTACCCATAAGTGCATTTAAGTTAACGCTTGATTGCGCAGCTGATGACACATTAACCACTCGCGAATCATGACCAAGGACAGGTAATAATAGTTTTGTAAGAAGATATGGCGCAATCGTGTTTACAACAAAGCGGGCATCAAGGCCGTCAATTGTTGTAGCATCAACTAATTGATAAACGCCTGCATTATTAATAAGTACGTCAAGCTGGTTATTATTTTCGGCCAAATCGGCTAATACATTTTTTGCCAAAGTTTGAACTTGGCTCATATCGCTTAAATCAGCAATATAAGTATGTGTACTTGCATTTGGGTATTGCTCGGTTAAAGCTACTTGTAGCGCATTGAGCTTTGCTTGGCTGCGGCCATGTAATAATACGGTGTGACCTTGTGCTAATAACATCTTTGCAGTTTCTAGCCCAATGCCATCGGTTGCGCCGGTAAGTAAAATTGTTTTGTTCATGTTGATCTCTCCTTACTTTATTTTCGCTATATTAGCACCCCGACTTACTGCTGATAATTAGGCCAATAGTTGAATCAGTTTATAGAATTAATTGATAAAGCTAAGCCTATGTTAGTTAATATAAAAGTATTCCTTTAAAAGGCAGATGAGTGTTTAAGCTGAATATTTTTTATGCTTTTATTTGAATTACTCAGCAATCATAACTATTGTTTTTAAACCACCTTAATAGTAGTATTTATCATATAAATACACTTTTCGAGAAATAACATGAAAGTTTTAGTTACTGGCGGCATGGGTTACATAGGTAGCCACACATGTATTGCATTGCATGAAGCAGGTATTACGCCTGTTATTTATGATAACTTGTCTAATGCAAGTGCGCGGGTACTTGACCAACTCGAAAAGATTACGGGTACTCGGTTTGAGTTTATTTTGGGCGACATACAAGACGAGCAACTGTTTAAGCTCGCTCTAAAAAATACTAAAGCCGAAGCTGTCTTTCACTTTGCAGCTTTAAAAGCCGTTGGCGAATCTACCGAGCAACCGCTGCGTTATTATCAAAATAACGTGTCGGGCACATTAAGCATGCTACAAAACATGCAAGATGAAGACGTTAACCATATTATATTTAGCTCATCGGCTACAGTATACGGCGAGCCAGACTACCTCCCTATTGACGAAAAGCACCCTATACGCGCAACGAACCCTTATGGTTGGACTAAAGTCATGGTTGAACAAGCCATGCAAGACGTATGTAATGCCAACAGTCAATTTATGGGTATTGCGCTTCGTTACTTTAACCCAGTAGGTGCACACCCAAGTGGTTTATTAGGTGAAAGTCCTAATGGTATTCCTAATAACTTAATGCCATTTATTGCCCAAACTGCAGTAGGTAAACGTGACGTGGTTAATATTTTTGGTGACGACTACGACACCGAAGATGGCAAAGGTGTGCGCGACTATATTCATGTTTTAGATTTAGCTAAAGGTCATGTTGCGGCATTTATGCAGCATAAAACAGATACCGCATTTCATGCTTACAACTTAGGCACAGGGCAAGGTTATTCTGTGCTTGATATGATCAACGCATTTAGCGCATCAGCCAATAAAGATATTCCGTATAAGATTGCACCGCGCCGAGCAGGTGATATTGCCTGTAACTACGCCGATGCCACAAAAGCGCAAAACACACTTAACTGGCACGCAGAACTAACACTTAGCGACATGACAAACGACACATGGCGCTGGCAAACTAATTACCCAAGTGGGTTGGAGAGTTAACATGGCTTTATTAGAAAGTACTCACAGACGTAAAAATCCGCTAACGGGTCGTTGGGTATTAGTGTCACCACATCGTAATAACCGTCCATGGTTAGGCGCAACAGAAGCCGTTAACGAAAACGTATTACCAAAACACGATGAAAACTGCCCACTTTGCCCAAGTAATACCCGTGCAAATGGCGACAGTAACCCTGATTATAAATACACACACGTATTTAGAAATGACTTTGGCGCATTAACACCTAATGCCAGCGAGCAATTACAAAGCTTAGAGTCAGACAGCGATTTATTTATTGCCGACGAAGCCAGTGGCGAATGCCGCGTAATTTGTTTTTCTCCAGAGCATAATAAAACACTTCCAGAGCTTGAGCACGATGCATTGCACGAAGTAGTAAAAACCTGGAAAGAAAATTACACAGAGCTTGCACAGCAGTACGAATGTGTACAAGTTTTTGAAAATAAAGGCGAGATCATGGGTTGTTCGCAACCTCATCCTCACGGCCAAGTTTGGGCTCACTCGCATTTATCAACCGAAATAGAAGCCGAAGATACCCAGCAGCTCGCCTATTATAAAAAGCATGGCACAGCTATGCTTGCCGATTACGCGCAAAAAGAGCAAGCAGATCAAACACGTGTTGTATTTGAAAACGAACATTGGCTTGTTGTTGTGCCATTTTGGGCAGCATGGCCGTTTGAAACAATGCTAGTAACTAAAGATAACATTCAAAACTTTAGCCAGCTAAACGATGCGCAAACAGACTCTTTGGCTCAGGCACTTAAAGTATTAACCACTAAGTACGACAACGTATTTAATTGCAGCTTCCCATACTCAATGGGGTGGCACAATGCACCGGCTAACAGAGGCTCTGATGAGCAACATTGGCGTTTGCATGCCCATTTTTATCCGCCGCTACTTCGCTCTGCTACTGTTAAAAAACACATGGTAGGCTACGAAATGCTAGGCGAAAGCCAGCGCGATTTAAGCGCAGAAACCGCTGCTTCTATTTTAAAAGCAGCCAGTACAACACACTATAAAGATACAGCAGGACACACAGATGAAGCTTAACGAATTCCAACAACAATTTTTGTCACTGTATGGCGCGCCTGCTCAAGGTATTGCAGCAGCACCGGGGCGTGTAAACCTTATTGGCGAATTTACCGACTACAACGACGGTTTTGTTTTACCGTGTTCGTTAGAGTTTCGTACCCAAGTGATGTTTAAAGAGCGCGACGACAATATTATTACTGTGCATTCTTTAAATTACCCAGGCGAAAAAGACAGCTTTAGTGTTGATGAAGAAATCACTGAAGGCCAGTCGCAATGGGGTAACTACATTCGTGCTGTTACTTATGTTCTTAAAAGAGCGGGCTACACACTGCGTGGCGCCGACCTACTTATTGACAGCAACTTACCGCAAGGTAGTGGCTTGTCGTCATCGGCCGCACTAGAAGTTGCTGTAGGCGGTATGTTTAACCATATTGCACAGCTTGGTTTACCGCCAGAGCAAATTGCGCTATTTGGTCAAGAAGCCGAAAACGACTTTATGCATTGCCAATGCGGCATTATGGATCAGCTTATTTCAGCTAAAGGCGAGAATGGTCATGCACTATTAATCGACTGTGAAAACCTCGCAACCAAATCAGTTAAAGTTCCTGATGATTTAAATATTGTTATTGTTAATTCAAACTACCCGCGTAAGTTGGTTGATAGCGAATACAACCAGCGCCGTATTGACTGCGAACAAGCTGCTGTAAAAATGGGTGTAGAAACACTTCGCCAAGCCACCATGGCTGGCCTGCAAGCAGTAAAAGCGACATTAAGCGAAAACGAATATAAACGTGCACACCACGTAATTAGCGAAAACGACCGTGTAATTGCAGCAACTACTGCACTACAAAATAACGATATGGATGCACTTCGCACGCTAATGGCAGCATCGCATCAATCACTTAAACACGACTTTGAAGTAACCGTACCTGCAACCGATGGCTTAGTAGAAATTTGTAAAGAAGCGATGGGCGAGCGTGGCGCAGTTCGTATGACAGGGGGTGGTTTTGGTGGCGCAATTGTATGTTTATGTCGTGATGCGGAAGTACCACTAATTAAAGCAGCGGTAGAAAAGCATTACTTTGAACGCTTTAATTTAAATGCTGATATTTACGTATGTTCAGCGGGTTCAGGATTACAAATTACGTCTTTTTAAATAAACTTAAGGAATAAGCATGGCAAAGGTTAATTGGGGAATTATTGGGTGTGGCAATATAGCTCACACCTTTGCTACAAGCATTGCGCATTGCAGTGATGCACAGCTTATTGGCGCGGCATCAACGAGTATACAGCGCGCTAAAGAATTTGCCACACCGTACAATATTCAAGGCTATGAAAGCTATCAAGCTCTTATGCAATGCCCAAATATAGATGCTATTTATATTGCCAATACCCACGATCAACACTTTAAAACGATAGCCCAATGCTTAAAACACAATAAGCACGTGCTAAGCGAAAAACCAATCACCGTTAATGCTAAGCAGTTGCAAAGTCTCACTGAGCTTGCCAAGCAACAAAACTGCTTTTTAATGGAAGGCGTTTGGATGCGGTTTTTACCAGCCATAGTAAAATTACAACAGCTCCTAAGTGAAGGTGTTATTGGTAATGTGCACAGTGTTAATGCCAACTTTAGTTTACCTGGCAGCTTTGCCGACACTCACCGATTAATGAACCCTGTAACAGCGGGTGGCGCCCTGCTCGATTTAGGTATTTATCCTATTTCGATTGCTGATGTGGTATTTAATAAAGCCCCTGAACACATCAACTCCTTTGTACATAAAAGCACAACCGGCGTTGATGAGCGAAGCACTGCTATAGTTGATTACGGTAATGGGCAATTTGCATCTCTTGCCAGCGCACTGCAGCAAAATGGCCCAACAGAAGCATGTATTAATGGTGAGCTTGGCTATATTCGAATACCTCAGTTTGTAGGTGCACAAACGCTAAAGCTACACATAAAAGACCAAGACCCTCAGTACTTTGAATACAACTTTAGTGACGATGAAAACTTTAAGTTTGAAATTGCACATGTCACGCAGTGTATATTACAAAAACAAACTCAAAGCAGCGTGTTGCCCCTCAGTACTAGCTTACGAGTTATGAACATAATGGATACCTTGCGAGCACAGTGGCAGCTGCAATACAGCAATGCCGTCGAGTCGGCTGAACTGACTAATTAAAAAATAAAAATACACAACAAGGACACACAATGACACACACACTCAAGGCGCTTTCAAAAGCCATATTACTTGCAACGTGCAGTTTATCTGCCAGTGTAGCTGTTGCTGAATCTAATAAACCAGAGCAGCTATACCCGCCAATCACTAGCGAAGTACTGCCAGAGCTTGCAGCTAAAGGTAGCTACAATGTAGGTGTGCAAACACTTGATTTAGTTAACCCTGCGCAATTTGACCCCGCTACACAAGGTCAAAAAGATCGTCCTTTAAAAGTAGAGGTGTGGTATCCGGCTGCAAATACAGCAAAAGCGCTACTTACCAGCTACACAGATGAAACTCGCTCAGGTAAGGAGTTTACTTTGCAAGCCGATGCAATGCGTGATGTCGTCATTAATAATAAAGAGCACTACCCTGTCATTGTGCTTTCGCACGGTTATACCGGTTACCGTACAATTATGTACTACCTTGGCGAGCATTTAGCGTCGCACGGTTACATTGTTGTAGCTATTGACCATACTGACTCAACCAATGCCGATGTTGATTTTGAAAACGCACCGTTTTCTGGCTTTTTTAGCACGCTTATAAATCGCTCACGCGATCAGCAGTTTGTAATTAATTACTTTAATGAGCAAAACAACTTTGCCAGCAAGCAGGTAGATAACAAAAGCGCAGGTGTAATTGGTTACTCAATGGGTGGCTATGGCGCGGTAAATACGATAGGTGGTTGTTACGCTTTTAATGAGCAAACTACGGCTATGTTTACGGGTATGAAAGACCCAGCTCAAATTAAAAAAGTACAGCAATTACTAAACAGCTGCGCTGGTGGACAATACCAAAACCCAAAAATAGACCCTCGCATAAAAGCGATGGTGGCCTTTGCACCATGGGGCGGACAGCACGCTATATTTGATGCCAAAGCAATGGAAAATATTAAAGTACCTTCGCTTTATGTAGCTGGTGACTTAGATGACATTTCAGGCTATGAAGGCATTAAAAGTCTTTATGAACAAACAGGCAGCAAAGATAAGTACATGCTTACTTACAAAAATGCACGCCATAATATAGCACCACACCCAGCCCCTGCTATTGCACAAAGCAGCAGTGAGCTAGATATAGGCCATTACTATGAGCCTTCGTGGTCTATGCGCACACTAAACGAGACCAACAAACACTTTGTACTTGCCATGATGGATTGCCACGTAAAAGGCATAGCCAGCGAGTGTAAATACTTAGATTTACCACAAAACGGCGACCAAGCTGTTGTTGATGGTAAGCCGCTGCCACAGTGGCGCGGGTTTGATAATCGCTTTTCTACCGGTATGGATTGGCAACAAGCTAAACCTCACACCAAGTAATAATAAGCTTTAAGCGGTTGTTTTAATCAATAGCCGCATACGCCCTTAAAATAATGCAAAAATAAAACGCCTTTTATATAAAAGAGTTACCAGCAAATATTGGCGTGTTTATTTTTTAATCTGCTATTTTAAGAAAAAACCATTGCCATTAACTTCGGTTAAAGGCAATCTAGTCATATATAAGATAAGATAAATAACACAAATATCATGTCCAAATACATACTCTCAATTGATCAAGGAACCACAAGCTCTCGGGCCATCTTGTTTACAAAAGATGCAGACGTTTTTGGTACAGCACAACAAGAATTTTCGCAGCATTTTCCACAAAATGGTTGGGTAGAACACGACCCTAACGATATTTGGCAAACAGTGCTTAGCACTAGTCGCGAAGTGTTAACTAAAAACGATGTAAAGCCTGAAGAAATTATTGCCATTGGTATCACCAATCAGCGCGAAACCACTTTGGTATGGAACAAAAAAACAGGCAAAACAATTTATAACGCTATTGTATGGCAAGACCGTCGCACCAGTGACTATTGCGAAAGCCTAACAACTGATGAGCTTTGCCAAACAATAAGCGATAAAACAGGCTTACTGCTCGACCCTTATTTTTCGGCCACTAAAGTTCGTTGGATTTTAGATAACGTTGAAGGCGCACGCGAACAAGCCCTTGCAGGCGAACTCGCCTTCGGTACGGTTGACACTTACCTACTTTGGCAGCTAACTGGCGGTAAAGAGCACCGAACCGATGCAACCAATGCATCGCGCACCATGTTATTTAATATTCATACCCAGCAGTGGGATCAAGAGCTTTTAGAGTTATTCGATATTCCAGAATCTATGCTGCCAGAAGTAATGGATTCAGCTGACGAGTTTGGTTCAACCAGCGCTGACATTTTTGGCGCGCCAATTCGTGTTTATGGTATTGCAGGCGATCAACAAGCTGCGCTTGTAGGACACGCATGTTTTGAACAAGGCATGGCTAAAAGTACTTACGGTACTGGCTGTTTTTTAATGCTTAACACTGGCGAAAAAGCACTGACCTCAGAAAACCGCTTACTGACCACTGTTGCTTATAGATTAAACGGCAAGCCAACTTACGCCATTGAAGGCAGTATATTTATGGCTGGCGCAACTATGCAGTGGATTGTTGAAGGCTTAAAACTACTTAGCCATGCTGGCGAAAGTGAGTCGATAGTTAAAGATGTACCGCTCGATCATGGTGTATTTTTAGTGCCTTCGTTTACTGGTTTAGGCGCTCCTTATTGGGACCCTAATGCACGTGGCGCTATTTTAGGGCTAACACGCGACTCTGGTATTAGCACTATTGTTGCTGCAGCGCTGCAATCAGTTGGCTACCAGACCAAAGATTTACAAAAAGCGATGGAGCGTGATGGCCTTCGCCCAAGTGTGCTTCGTGTAGATGGCGGTATGGTAAAAAATAATTGGGTTATGACCTTTTTATCAAATATTTTAGGTGCAACAGTTGAGCGACCAACAGTGACCGAAACCACCTCTTTAGGGGTCGCTTATTTAGCAGGCTTGCAAGCAGGTGTGTACGAGTCAACTGAACAGTTATCTAAAATGTGGACATGCGACCGTCGCTTTGAGCCCACCATGAGTGCCGACGAGCGTAACGATCTATACGCAAAATGGCAGCACTGCGTAGCTCAAGTGTGCTTAACGAATAAAAACTGCCCGCAGTAAATACTAAGTGGTTAAGGCCAGTACTTTAGCCACTTTGCTTTTTTAACTTAGCTAAATGCTAGATTTAAAAGGCATGTTTTACTGCTTTAAATTGAAAATGGATTGGCGTCAAAATTAACGAATAAAAAACTGGGTTTTCTATTGTCAAATGAAAACAGCAGCTTTATGATGTTTATGTCTTATTTATATTACAAATAAAAAGGTTAGCTCGGTGGAATTAGCAGATAACGAATATGACTTACTAGTCATCGGTGGCGGTGTAAACGGCACTGGAATAGCAGCTGATGCAGCTGGCAGAGGGTTAAAAGTTCTATTGTGCGAACAATCAGACCTTGCCTGTGCAACATCTTCAAACAGTTCTAAGCTGATCCACGGCGGTCTGCGCTACCTTGAGCATTACGAATTTAGATTAGTAAAAGAAGCGCTAGCAGAGCGTGAAGTGCTACTTAAAAACGCACCTCATATTATGTGGCCGCTAACCTTTAGATTGCCGCATCAAAAACACCTCCGCCCTGCGTGGATGATTCGTATTGGCTTGTTTATGTATGACAACCTAGCAAAACGCGAAACACTAGCGGGTTCTCGAAGCATTAAATTTGGTGAAAATAGCATTTTAGAACCCTCTATTACTAAAGGTTTTGAATACTCAGATGGCTGGGTTGATGACTCTCGCCTAGTCGTTTTAAACGCCCTAGCAGCGCAGCAAAAAGGTGCTGTTATTACCACGCAAACTAAGTGTGTACATGCTAAACGTGAGCAAGGTAAATGGCAGGTAACGCTTGAGCAGCAAAAGAGTAAAGCTAAATACACCATTTCTGCCAAAGGGATTGTTAATGCTGCGGGTCCTTGGGTTGCTAAATTATTTGACGAAGCACTAACAGAAAAATCACCACAAAATATTCGCCTTGTAAAAGGTAGCCACATTGTAGTGCCTCGTATTCACGATGAAAAACAAGCTTATATTTTACAAAATAAAGATCAGCGTATTGTGTTTGTTATTCCGTTTGAAGATGACTTCTCACTTATTGGCACAACCGATGTAGAACACAAAGGTGAAGCACAAGACGTTAAAATTAGTGATGAAGAAATTGATTACTTAATTGATATTACTAATACCTACTTTAAACAACCGATTAAACGCGAAGACATAGTACATACCTTTTCTGGTGTACGCCCATTACTTGATGACGAATCAGTTAATGCACAAGCCGTTACTCGCGATTATAAATTAGAGCTTTCGAGTGATGCTAAGCAAACACCTCTACTGAGTGTGTTTGGCGGAAAAATTACAACTTATCGCAAACTTGCCGAAGCTGCGGTTAATAAGCTTGAAGATTTTTATCCGCAAATGAGCAATGCGTGGACCAAACATAGTCCGCTCCCTGGTGGTGATTTTAGCTCTGTAGAAGCACTTAAATCAGAGCTAAAAGCAAAATACGAATGGCTACCTGAAATAACACTTAAACGCTTTGCACGCACTTATGGTACTCGTGCTAAACATATTTTAGGTAGTGCAACTGGGCTGAGTGATTTAGGCCAAGATTTTGGCCATGGTTTATTTGCAGCAGAAGTAGATTACTTGCTAAATGAAGAGTGGGCAGAAAACGCATACAATATTTTATGGCGCCGCAGTAAATTAGGACTACGTTTTAATGAGGCGCAAGTTGCTGCGCTTAATGATTATATTGAGCATAACCAAGCAGCTAAAAGCGCTTAATTATTCAGTTATAATAGCTTCCTGTTAACCCCTTTATAATTTAACCGTTATAAAGGGGTTTATTTTTTTGACTCTAAATTAAATAAATAATTAAAGCCACTAAGCGTCGCTGTTTTAATATCAAACTCAACACACTTCACACCTATTTGGTTAAGCGCCGTAGTAAAACACTTATTCAGCTGCTTTGTGCCAATCACCACAACTTGTGTATCACTTAATAATTGCCATTCACTAGCGTGGCGAGCTGCTCGTACATCGCTGCCAATTAATACACCCGACAAATAGGCTTTAGCTTGTACTGGCGTTAACTCCTTTGAAAGCTGGCGGGTACGCACACTAAAAATACCATGTGCCAAGTTACCGCTATCACTACCTAAAGTTAGCTCACAGCCTTGCTCAAATGCTTTAAAGTCAAACTCACCTTCTGCACAGTCGTTAGGAATTAAAACACTTTGATGACATAACAAATCATATAACTCACCGGTCATGGCTGTTTTAAAGCAAATGATTTCGCCATTGTTTATAAGCACCCATTTGGTATGTGTGCCAGGCAAACAGAGTAATATTTTACCTTGTTGATACTGTGGATTTTGCTTTAAAAACCCTAAAATTTGCAGCTCTTCGCCGCGCATTACATCAAACAAGCCATTTTGCAGCGTACACTTTGTGCCAGGTAACGCTTTAATAATATGTCCATCGCAATCAAAGCTAACAGCAGCATTAAGTAACCCTTCGGGATTAATTGGGCATTCTAAATAAGGTGTTTCGTGCCAGCCGATGCTTGAGGTAATTTGTCCTGCAATATATATAGGTAAGCTGCCATATTCTTGCTTCCACACTGCAATGGTCTCGATTAGGGTTTGCTCAAAATTTTGATTTGCTTTAACAACACCTGGGCCATCACGTTGTGCTAATAATTTAAGTGTTGATTGCGCTCGTACTTCGCACAAATAAGCGCGTAAATGGCTCGTGCCCCAGTCAACAGCAATAAAAAGAGATGAAGTAGCCAAGCTTTAAAGCCTCCCACCGTCAATTTTAATACTTTGCCCGGTGATCATACTGCTTTCATCGGCGGCTAAAAAGAGTGCCAAATTAGCAACATCTTCAGGAGTTACTAATTTTTTAAGCGCCATGGCTTCCATCCACTTAACTTGCTCTTCTTCGGTAAACCAGCTTGCTAGTTGACGGTCGGTAGCCACCCACCCTGGTAAAATAGCGTTAACGCGAATACCAAACTCGCCGTAATCGCGAGCCAGTGCCTTAGTCATACCAATTAGGCCTGCTTTTGCGGTTACATAGCCTGCCATTTGAGGTTGCCCCATAATAGCGTTAATAGAACTAAAGTTAATGATACTGCCCGCTCCATCGCCCTTCATAAAAGACATAGCAACTTGAGAGGCAAAAAATGCAGGGTTTAAGTTTATTTGTAAGCACTGATCCCAGTCTTGCACTGTAACGTCTTCGCTTGCTTGACGGCGATCGTTCGCTACATTATTAACTAGTACATTAATGGCACCAAAAGCGGCGCATGCATCCACAAGTGATTGCTGAAGTGCATGAGAGTCAGTTACATCAACTTGCCTATACCATAGTTTTGCATTGAGTAAATCACGAATAAGCGATTGCGCTGCCTTATCATCAATATCTATAAATGCTACTTTTGCATTTTGGTTTACAAAGGATTTAACCATTGCTCTACCAATGCCTGATGCACCGCCTGTAATAAAAATAACTTTACCAGAAAGACTATGATATTGAGCTAGGGTGTTCAAATTCAACTCTCCATACAGCGCATTTTCAATTTTATTTAAACTCTTTATAAACTTACATTTACAGTATAAAGAGCCAAACTAAGTCGTTATTGCTGTGTTAAAATATTTAGCTAATTAAAAGTTTATATCATATCCTTGAGTACATTAATATGATATATGATATATAATAAAGCAATATATCAACTCGGAATCCTGCGCAATGAAAAGCCAACCCCGTCAAAATTTAACACAACAATTAACCCACGATTTGGGTTTTGCTATTGTGCGTGGTGTTTACCCTGTAAGCGAAGGCCTACCTTCTGAAGCCGATTTATGTATAAAGTATGATGTAAGTCGCAGCGCTACCCGCGAAGCGGTAAAAATGCTCTCTGCTAAAGGGTTAATTTCATCGCGTCCTAAGCAAGGTATTCGTGTGTTACCTGAAAGTAGCTGGAACATGTTTGATACCGACGTACTACGTTGGATTTTAAGCAGCAAGCCATCACTGTCGTTATTAAAAGAGTTTACTCAAGTACGCGTAGCCCTTGAACCACAAGCGGCCGCTCTTGCAGCACTAAATGCAACTGCTGAACAACTCGCTGATATAGATAGTGCCTTAGCCCGTATGGCTGAAGCAGACGAAGGCTTAGACGACCCATTAGAAGCCGACATTGCTTTTCATACCAGCATATTAGTGGCCAGTAACAATCGCTTTTTTGTGCAGTTAACTGAGTTTATTAGTACAGCCCTTAGAGTAAGTATTCGTTATACAAACCATATTAAAGGTGTACCGGGCGCAGATGTTGCTAAGCACGCTGATATTTTAGAGACTATAAAGTCACGCGATCCTGAGCGCGCTAAAAAAGCAGTAGAAACAATTTTAGAAGAAGCACTACAGTTAATTGAATCTAAATTAGTGTAATGTTAGTTCAACATATTATATAAATATTGAGTCCATCGAATTTACTCTTTGCAGTATATTTTATGGACTTTTTTATTGCCTATAAAACTTAAATTAGAGGCATTAAAAAATCCGATATCAGTCTCCTGATATCGGATTTTTAATTATTTAAATCAGCTTAATAACTCGGGTTATTAACTAAGATAAAACGCCTTTGTACAGGCTAGAATTACAATCCTAATTTCTTCTCAAGATAGTGGATGTTAGTACCACCATTTTGGAAGTTTTCATCTGCAAGAATTCTCTTATGCAAAGGAGTATTAGTTTTAATTCCGTCAATTACTAGCTCGTTAAGTGCATTGCGCGCGCGGGCAATAGCTACGTCACGGTTTTCACCGTAAGTAATTAACTTACCAATCATTGAATCGTAATGTGGTGGAACCGTATAGTCAGCGTAAATATGGCTGTCCCAACGAATACCTAAGCCACCAGCAGGATGGAAACGTGTAATTTTACCCGGTGAAGGGATAAACGTTTCAGGGTCTTCAGCATTAATACGACACTCAATAGCATGACCACGAATAACAACGTCGTCTTGCGTGAATGATAATGGTTGACCCGCAGCAATTTTTAACTGCTCTTTGATTAAATCAATACCAGTAACCATTTCAGTTACAGGGTGTTCAACCTGAATACGTGTATTCATTTCGATGAAGTAAAACTCGCCGTTTTCGTATAAAAACTCAAACGTACCTGCACCGCGGTAACCGATTTCGATACATGCACGTGTACAGCGTTCACCAATAAATTTACGTGTTTCTGCAGTAATACCTGGCGCTGGTGCTTCTTCAACTACTTTTTGGTGACGACGTTGCATAGAACAATCACGTTCACCTAAATGTACTGCATTACCTTGGCCATCTGCTAATACTTGAACTTCGATATGGCGTGGGTTTTCAAGGAATTTCTCCATGTAAACCATGCTATTACCAAAGAACTGCTTAGCTTCTTGCTGTGTTAATGCAATTGAATCAATAAGTTCAGATTCGCTACGAACAACACGCATACCACGACCACCACCGCCACCAGCGGCTTTGATGATTACCGGGTAACCGATTCGTTTGGCGATTTGCATGTTACGTTCTTTATCATCTGATACCGGACCATCAGACCCTGGTACACATGGAACGCCTGCTTTACGCATTGCTGAAATAGCAGAAACTTTATCACCCATAAGGCGAATAGTGTCACCTTTTGGACCAATAAATACAAAACCACTTTGCTCAACTTGGTCGGCAAAATCAGCGTTTTCTGCAAGGAAACCGTAACCTGGATGAATCGCTACAGCGTCAGTTATTTCAGCCGCAGCAATAATGCGCGGGATATCTAAATAACTTTCAGTTGCTGATGGTCTACCAATACAGATGGTTTCATCTGCAAGCAATACATGCTTAAGATCGCGATCCGCCGTTGAATGCACAGCAACCGTTTTGATCCCAAGCTCTTTGCAGGCGCGCAATATACGAAGTGCAATTTCACCTCGGTTTGCAATGACTACTTTATCTAACATTAGAGTTGGCCTTTTAGGTTACGCTATTATTCAATGATGAATAGAGGTTGATCAAATTCTATTGGCTCGCCATTTTCAGCTAAGATAGCTCTTACTGTACCGGCTTTATCTGACTCAATTTGGTTCATCATTTTCATAGCTTCGATAATACAAAGCGTATCGCCAACTTTAACTTGCTGACCAACTTCTACATACGCTGGAGCTTCAGGAGACGCTGCTGCATAGAAAGATCCAACCATTGGTGATTTAACTTGATGGCCAGTAGGTTCTGCAGGAGCTGCTGCTTCAACTGCTACAGGAGCTGCTGCAACTGGAGCTGGGGCTGCTGGCGCCGGTGCATATTGCTGTGGAGCAAATTGCGGGTAACCAGGGCCTGCGCTCATGTTGTTACGGTTAATACGTACTGATTCTTCACCTTCAGTGATTTCTAGCTCAGCAATACCTGATTCTTCTACTAATTCGATAAGCTTCTTTATCTTGCGAATATCCATTACACGACCCGCCTGTTTGTTTGTGTGTTAATTTAAAATTAAATCGAGTTTTTCAACCGGCTCACAGCGGCATTTAATGCTGCGTGGTAACCCATTGCACCTAATCCACATATCACGCCTTGTGCCACATCAGAAAAATACGAATGATGACGAAAGGCTTCACGTGCGTGCACATTACTTAAGTGCACTTCAAAAAACGGAATATCAACACTTAGCAATGCATCACGTAATGCAACGCTTGTATGCGTAAATGCAGCAGGGTTAATTATTATGTAATCAACCGCTTGCCAAGCACTGTGTATTCGCTCAATGAGGGCTTGCTCACTATTACTTTGAAAATGTGCTAACTCAACATCTAGACTATCAGCGGCACTGGTTAGTTCGCTCATAATTTCACTTAGCGTTTGAAAACCGTATTTATCCGGTTCACGCTTGCCAAGCATGTTCAAATTTGGACCATTTATAACTAAAAGGTTAAATTTTGCAGCCATAATACGCGATATATCCTATAAGTAATGAGTTAAGCGGTTGCTAAGTAGTTTTTCGCTTTTAAGTAAGCAGAAAAAAGTAATGTAGCAACAAATTCTCACGTTAACCAACTATTATAGTGATTTCGATGTAAATAGCAGCAAAATACTGGTCCAATCTCTATTTTGGGAACGAAGAACTAGGAGGGAGTCGTAAGCCACTTGGTATATCCAAGTGGCTCTATTGCACTATTATTGTGCGCTGGCGCGCACTGTAGCAAGGTGTTTAGCAAAATCTTCTGCGTTTAAAAAGCCGGTTACACGTTGTGTAGTTAGCTCTTTACCTTGGGTGTTAAAAAACAAAATACTAGGTAAACCAAACACGGTGTACTCTTCCATTAACTCAATTGTTTTATTGTCACTGTTAGTTAAATCAACTTGAATTAGCTGATAATGGCTAAATTCACTTTGCACTTTGGCATCTGGAAACGTGTAATGCTCAAACTCTTTACACGCCACACACCAGTCAGCATATAAGTCGACCATAACCATTCGACCTTCATTACTCGCTTGCGCTACGGCCTCTTTTAGCTCAGCTAAATCCGCCACCTTTTTAAACTCATTACTTTGTGAGCTTACTTGCACAGCTTGTACTGGCCAAAAGTAGTTTTTAGTTAACGTAAACCCTGTCATAGCTAATAGCGTTGCAGCAAACCATAATGCAGTTTTTAACTTGCTTTGTGTTTGGCTACTTTGCCAGTGATGTAGGTAAAGTGCCGTTGTTAATGCAAGCACACCTGCCATTAATAATATAATGTCGGCGCTTACTAGTCGCTCAAGTAATATAAGCGGCACAACGAGCATCACAAAACCAAACAAGGTTTTAACTTGCTCCATCCAACCACCTGCTTTAGGCAGCAATTTACCGCCAGATGTACCAAGTAATAAAAGTGGTAACCCCATACCTAAACTAAGCACGTATAGTGTTAAACCACCTACTAAGTAATCACCACTTTGCGCAACAAATAAGAGCGCCGCCGACAGTGGTGCTGTAGTACACGGTGATGCAATTAGCCCCGACAGTACGCCCATGAAAAATACGCCAACGTAGTTGCCGCCTTTTTGATTGTTACTTACTTGAGTTAGCTTGCTCATCATACTGCTTGGCAGTTTTATTTCGTACCAACCAAACATCGACATAGCCAATAATACAAATAGTAAACTAAAGCTAACTAGTACAAATGGATGCTGTAAATACCCCTGAACTTGCCCACCAAGCGCCGCAACAACTAAACCAAGCGCTGCATAGGTAACTGCCATGCCTTGTATATATACAAACGACAACGCAAACGCTTTTTTAGTTGAAAGGTTTTGCTGACCCGCAATTAAGCTCGACAAAATAGGAAACATAGGGAATACGCAGGGCGTAAAAGCAAGGCCTACACCAACAACAAAAAATATGAGTAAATTAGTTATTAAGCCCTGACTTGCTAATTGCTCAGTAAAAGTGAGCTCTTTTTCGGTATCATCCGAATTTGTTGTAGGTTCAGTAGTTGGCTCGTTGAGTGCTGCAAATGTACTTTGCGCAGTTGCTGCTTCATCTGTAGTGTTATTTTGATCTACATTTTTAACCTGTGCGCCACTAATAACACTAAGTGGGATGCTAATTACTTCTGGTGGATAGCAAAGCCCTGCTTTTGCACAGCCTTGGTAACGAACTTTAACCACGGCGCCTTCGGTTATATTACTTAGCTTACTAATAACACTCGCGGAATTAAAAAAAACCTCTGTTTTACCAAAAAATTCATCTTCAATAATTTCGCCACGGCCAGAGTCGCCTACTTGAATGTTTGCACCTTTGGCGATAATTTCTATTTTCTTTTTATATAAATAATAGTCTGGCGCTATATCCCAACCTACAAACAAGGTACTGCCTTGCTGGTCAAAATCAAAAACAAACGCTTGGTCTACAGGTAAAAAAGTCTGTTGCGGAGGCCCAAGTAGATCACCAAGCACATTATTAGTCGCAGCCTTTACGGGTACGGTTAATAATGTAACCAACAATAAAAAGAAAAAACGCATTAATTCAGTACCTCGTCCATCCAATTAAAATACGCCAAATTACCGGTTGAAACTTCTACAACCTGAATCTCCGGCACTTCGTAGCTATGTAGCTCTTTTATTGTTAAAAACACATCGTTCATTTTATCTGCTTTTGTTTTTATAAGTAGCTTGGCTTCAGTTGCTTCTGCTACTTCGCCCTCCCACATATAAATAGAGCCCATGTTAGGTAAAATATTTACACAAGCTGCTAGCTTTTTTTCTACCAACGCCCTTGCTAGGCTGCGTGCTTCTGCTTCGTCTTTGCAAGTCGTAAAAATCATTTTAAAATGCGTAGTCATTATGAACCTATTCTTATTGGACAGTGTCTAGCTTCATAGTATCTGATAGCCGATACAATGTGTAGACGCTTAAATATCAGTAAAATGACTATACCTATGCCCTAACCTTGAAAAGAGACCTAGTCACCCTCATTTATATTTCATCAACTCTTTTGAGTGTCATTATTTAGAGAGCGCTATGTTTAGATTTTTATTTGTGTTGTTTATCATCATCCCTATTATCGAAATCGCTTTGCTGATTCAAGTAAGCGATGTGATTGGCGGATTTGCAACAATTGCACTTGTTGTTATTACCGCGATTTTAGGTGCCAAAATGGTTAAAACACAAGGTATGGGTGCGCTGCAAAACGTACAAGCGCAAATGGCGCAAGGGCAAATGCCAGCCAAAGAATTATTTACCGGAATATGCGTTGTAATTGCAGGGGTATTATTACTTACCCCTGGCATTATGACCGACGTGTTTGGGTTACTATTATTAACGCCTGCAATTCGTAACAAACTGGCCGCAGGTCTTGCTAGCCAAGCAACTGTTAGAATGAGCGCAGGTAGGCAACAAGGGCCATCGCCGTTTGCTGGGCAGCAACATGCTGAACGAGAGCAAGGGCAAATGGAACGACCAACGACTATTGATGGCGAATATGAGCGAAAAGATTAAAAATTTATCATTTTTTCTCTTGGAATTTTACACTCTACCCCCATTAATGAATGCAAATTAGAAAAGCTTTTTTCTGTACTGTTCAGAAACTGTTAGGAGAACTAAAAAACATGAACATTCGTCCTTTACAAGATCGCGTAATCGTTAAACGTCTAGAAGAAGAAACAAAATCTGCTGGCGGTATTGTATTAACTGGCTCTGCAGCTGAAAAATCAACTCGCGGAGAAGTTGTAGCCGTAGGTAATGGTCGCGTTTTAGATAACGGTGACGTGAGAGCGTTAGAAGTTAAAGCCGGTGACACTGTGTTATTTGGCTCATATGTTGAAAAAGTTGAAAAGATCGAAGGTCAAGAGTACCTGATCATGCGTGAAGATAATATTTTAGGCATTGTAGGCTAAACCTACTTTTCGTTTATAAACATTTAAGAATTTAGAGGAATTTAAAACATGGCAGCAAAAGAAGTACTTTTTGCAGGTGACGCACGCGCTAAAATGCTAACTGGCGTAAACATCCTGGCAAACGCAGTAAAAGTTACATTAGGTCCTAAAGGCCGTAACGTTGTACTAGACAAATCATTTGGCTCTCCAGTTATCACTAAAGATGGTGTATCTGTAGCAAAAGAAATCGAACTTGAAGACAAGTTTGAAAACATGGGCGCACAAATGGTTAAAGAAGTTGCATCTAAAGCAAATGATGCAGCCGGCGATGGTACAACTACCGCTACAGTACTTGCACAGTCTATTGTTAATGAAGGCCTTAAAGCTGTTGCAGCAGGCATGAATCCAATGGATCTTAAGCGCGGCATCGACAAAGCAGTTATTGCTGCTGTTGCAGAGCTTAAAGCGTTATCTGTTCCTTGTTCTGATACTAAAGCAATTGCACAAGTAGGTACTATTTCAGCTAACTCTGATCAAGAGATTGGTAATATCATTGCTCAAGCAATGGAAAAAGTAGGCCGCAACAGTGGTGTTATTACTGTAGAAGAAGGTCAATCACTTGAAAACGAACTAGATGTTGTTGAAGGCATGCAGTTTGACCGTGGTTACTTATCTCCTTACTTTATCAACAGCCCAGAAAAAGGCACTGTTGAACTAGATAACCCATTTATTCTACTTGTAGATAAAAAAATATCTAACATCCGTGAATTATTACCAACATTAGAAGCGGTTGCTAAAGCAAGTAAACCACTACTAATCATTGCAGAAGACCTTGAAGGCGAAGCACTAGCTACATTAGTAGTTAATAACATGCGCGGTATTGTTAAAGTATCAGCTGTTAAAGCACCTGGCTTTGGCGATCGTCGTAAAGCAATGCTACAAGATATTGCTGTATTAACTGGCGGTACTGTTATTTCTGAAGAAATCGGCTTAGAGCTTGAAAAAGCAACAGTTGAAGACCTAGGTACAGCTAAACGCGTAATTATCACTAAAGATGATACAACTATCATTGATGGTGCTGGCGAAGAAGCGGGTATTACTGGTCGTGTTTCTCAAATTAAAGCACAAATTGAAGAAGCAACATCAGACTACGATAAAGAGAAACTTCAAGAGCGCATGGCTAAACTAGCTGGCGGTGTTGCAGTTATCAAAGTAGGTGCTGCTACTGAAATCGAAATGAAAGAGAAAAAAGACCGCGTTGAAGATGCATTAAATGCAACTCGTGCAGCGGTTGAAGAAGGCGTAGTACCTGGCGGCGGTGTTGCACTTGTACGTGCTGCTAGCAAGCTAGTTGATTTAGTTGGCGACAACGAAGATCAAAACCACGGTATTAAAGTTGCACTTCGTGCGATGGAAGCACCACTTCGTCAAATCGTAACTAACGCAGGCGACGAAGCATCAGTTGTAATTAACGCAGTTAAAGGCGGCGATGGTAACTACGGTTACAACGCAGCAACTGGCGAATACAACGACATGATTGAAATGGGTATCCTAGATCCAACTAAAGTAACACGCTCTGCGCTACAGTTTGCAGGGTCTATTGCGGGTCTAATGATCACTACTGAAGCAATGGTAGCTGAAATCCCTAAAGACGAATCTGCTGGTGCACCTGATATGGGTGGCATGGGCGGAATGGGTGGTATGGGCGGAATGATGTGATAAACATCCCCGTTTAAGCACCTCGCTTATATAAAAAACCAGCTTCGGCTGGTTTTTTGCTTTTTAGAATAAAAATCATTGATATTGTTTAATTTATACCCACACCTAAGTTGCGTATAACTAAGATTTATATTAAATGGATTTATTAAATAATAACGAAATATTCATCTTCTTTGTTTTTGTTGCTCTTGTGACTGGGTTATTTTCATTCGTAGTTTGGGCTATGCTCAAAATGGTCACGTGGGGTAAAAGTATGTCTAAGGGGGCTTATTTATTTTTAGCATTCTTTCCGCTTATTTCTATTATTCCTATCCCACCACCTACATACGAAAATGTACAAAAAGCAAAACAAGAACAGCGTAAACGTAAAGGAGACTCAGGCGATCCACTCGATGATGATGAGGACGAACTTACAAGTTAGTTAAAGTTACACTCTACAGGCAAATACCTGCGTAATCGTTTACTAATATGATAAAAAGCACATTTATTTAATAGTACGGAGTAAGCCAAACATGACTAACGTTCAACAGCATATAGGCAGCATTGCATTAGTTGTTAAGGACTACGACGATGCCATTGAGTTTTATACTCAAAAGCTCAACTTTGAGTTAGTAGAGGATACTGATTTAGGTGATAGTAAACGTTGGGTATTAATTTCACCTCCAAATTCAAACGGAGCTAATTCGAGCAGAACTAATCTACTGCTTGCTAAAGCCACAACGCCCGAACAAATTAGCGCTATTGGTAATCAAACGGGTGGTCGCGTGTTTTTATTTTTGCATACTAATGATTTCTGGCGAGATTATAATTTAATGCTTTCTAAAGGCGTTACATTTAACGAAGAACCTCGAGTAGAACCCTATGGCACCGTAGTGGTTTTTGAAGACCTATATGGTACAAAATGGGATTTATTACAGCTTAATAATCAGTGAGATAAAGTGACGCTTAAACTCACGTCACTTTATTAACTAACTCTCTTACAACTGGGAATAAATCACTGGGTAGCATTCCCCTTTGCCCATCTCGCTCACTTGCGATATCACCGGCTTTAGCGTGCAGTGTTACACCATAGCGTGCTGCTTCATCAATAGTTAAACCTTGAGCAAGTAATGCCCCAATAATACCAGTGAGTACGTCGCCACTGCCGCCAACTGCCAGTGCTGGGTTGCCATCTTCACACACCCACGTGTGCTGGGCATTATCTATTAATGTTCCAGCGCCTTTTAATACACAAGTCGCGTTATAGCGCTTGGCGCAAAGGCGGACATAATTAAAGCGGTCTGATTCTATATCGCTGGTACTAACACTTAGCAGTCGCGAAGCTTCGCCTGGATGTGGCGTAAGTACGCATTGCTCTAACACATACGATGAGGCTTGCTTAGCGAGTAAATTAAGGGCGTCTGCATCTATAACCAATGGCATTTTATTGTTTTGGCAATATTGCATTACTTCATCGAATGTTTGTTGTGCCCACTCGTCTTGCCCAAGCCCTGGGCCAATAACAACGCAGCTTGCCCACTCTAGCGCTTGATGTAAGTTATTACTGCTTACCATAAGCTCTGGTCTGCCAATACTAATAGGCGTTATTGAGCTTTCGTGTGTATACACCCTTACCATGCCAGCACCCGTTCTAAGAGCTGCTTCACTACTTAACCTAATTGCACCTGCAGTACCTTGATTGCCACCAACACATAAAAGCTTGCCATGGCTTCCTTTGTGACTATTAATTGCCCGCGTGGCAATTCCTTTAAAGCTATTAATATTTATCAAGGTTCCTGATGATTGAGCTATACAAGTAAACGCATCGCCAATTGCTAAATCATCAAAAACTAACTTACCGCTATATTGTTTACCTGCCGTCGTTGTGAGCCCTTGCTTTATACCTACAAAAGTAACGGTTGAAGTAGCTTGTACTGCGCACCCTAAAGGCTGTCCTGTATTTGCTTCAATGCCTGATGGAATATCAATGCTTATTACGGGCTTACCACTGTTATTTACAGCGTTAATTATATTCGCAAAATTATCGCGCACGGCGCTATTAAGCCCAGTACCAAGGAGCGCATCAATAACGATATCGCACTCATTAAGAGCATCTTTTGTAAAATGAGAAACCACCCCACCCGCTTCTATCCATAGCTGCTGCGCTTTTGCAGCATCACCTTTTAATGTTTTTTCGGGTTCAGCAGCGCATACTGTTACCTTTTTACCTGATTGCATAATAAGCCTAGCTACAACGTAACCGTCTCCAGCGTTGTTACCATGGCCAACAATGACTAATGTATGCTGCGCATCAAATAACTGCCATTGCTTATATACAGCCTCTCCTGCACGCTGCATTAGTGTAAATAAATCACAATGACTGTTTTTAGCTGCTAAAGCTTCATTGTCTCTTACTTGTTGTGCGGTAAATAAGGTTTTATTAAGCATAAAGGCTCCTTTACTAGGTGATACTTCACCTTATCAAATACTTATATCTAGCGGCTAGTTCTGTTGATAAATTTAAACTGCAATTTTATTTAAAGTCTAACACTCCCGCTTCAACTTGGGCATAGCTCACTTGAGCACGCCTAACTTGAGCAAGGTGAGCTAATTAAAGTATAATGCAGTTAATTAAAGGCTTGGTTTACTTGTAATCCAAGCCTGTTTATTTTTAGGTAGAGAAAAGCATGGCACAAACTCGCGGTAACTTATTTATTTTATCAGCCCCTTCAGGTGCTGGTAAATCAAGCTTAATCAATGCGTTATTAAAAAAACACGCTGACATGAAAGTATCTGTATCACATACAACTCGCGCCCCTCGCCCAGGTGAAGAAAATGGCGTGCATTATCACTTTGTATCTACAGACGAATTTAAAGCGCTTATTGCCAAAGATGACTTTTTTGAATGGGCTCAAGTATTCGATAATTACTACGGCACATCAAAGCAAGCTATTGAGTCGCAACTTGATGCGGGTATTGATGTGTTTTTAGATATTGATTGGCAAGGCGCGCAACAAGTGCGCGAAATAATGCCAAGCGTGAAAACTATTTTTATACTACCTCCTTCAAAAGAAGAGTTAGAGCAACGCTTAAATAATCGTGGCCAAGATTCGGCTGAGGTTATTGCCTCTCGTATGGCAAAAGCACAATCTGAAACATCACATTATAACGAATACGACTATGTAATTGTTAATGATGACTTTGAGAGCGCGCTTGGCGACATAGAAATGATTGTAATGGCTCAGCGCTTAACCCTAAAAGCGCAAGAAGAACGCCATCAAGTTTTACTAAATAGCCTGCTTAAATAATTTAAGTCTATTTAAATCAGGCTTAGACAAGTAAAACTGATAAAAATTGAACACTGGCTATTGGCGAAAGTGGCTGCTTGCAGTAAACTACGTCTTTGATTTAAATTATTTTTGGAGTGCTGTGATGGCCCGCGTAACAGTTGAAGATGCAGTAGATGCAGTTGGTAATCGTTTTGACTTAATTTTAGTTGCGGCTCGTCGTGCCCGCCAAATTGCTGTTGGTGGTAAAACTCCACTAGTAGACCCTGAAAACGATAAGCCAACGGTAGTTGCTTTACGTGAAATTGAACTAGGTTTAGTTGATAGCTCTTCAATGGACTTAATTGACCGTGAAGAACAACAACACCAAGAAGCAGCTGAATTAGCTGCTGTTGCTGCTATTGTTGGTGGCAACCAATAATCGACCTCCCGGTCTGATTTAGCCAACGGCGCAGTATTTCTACTATAGCCGTTGGCAATCCTCTCTTTTCATCGTATATTCGTAGCTTACCTAATTTGCTTCACTAGGGCTGTTTATCTTTCGAGGTTAAATTTGCAGTAGTATGTTTGGTATTTAGGCAAGGCAGAGCCTATGTAGTGTGGTTATTCCCCATAAATAGGCGATAACGCAGCATAAATGCAAAACATGCGCTGCCTAAAGGGTTCTGCCTAGGGGCACTTTACTCTTTGTTGCTCGATTTTTACTTAGCCCGCTAGGCTAAAAACCTCGCGCCACAATTAAATCGCCCCTAGATTGAACAAATTTTAATCCTGAAAGGTCAACAGGCCCTAGAACATTGGAGTGTGAATGTATCTTTTTGAAGGTCTTAAAAAGAAAATCTCAGAATACTTGCCCGCTGCTGATGTAGAGCTGGTTCAAAAATCTTACGTGGTAGCCCGAGAGGCCCATGAAGGACAAACTCGCTCGAGTGGCGAACCTTACATAACGCACCCAGTAGAAGTAACCCAAATTCTTGCAGGCATGCATCTTGACCATGAAACACTCATGGCCGCGCTAATGCATGATGTAATTGAAGATACTGATTTTAGTCAACAAGATTTAGCCGAGATATTTGGCGAAACTGTTGCAGAGCTAGTTGAAGGTGTGAGTAAGCTCGATAAGCTTAGCTTTAAAGATAAAAAAGAATTCCAAGCTGAAAACTACCGCAAAATGATTATGGCAATGACTCAGGATATTCGAGTCATTTTAATCAAGCTTGCTGATAGAACACACAATATGCGTACTTTAGGCGCATTGCGCCCAGATAAGCGCCGCAGAATAGCGCGTGAAACACTAGAAATTTACGCACCAATTGCAAACCGCTTAGGTATTCACGATATTAAAAATGAACTTGAAGACTTAGGTTTTCAAGCTTTATATCCTATGCGTCATCGCGCACTTAAATCGGAAGTTGCTAAAGCACGCGGTAATCGCAAAGAAGTTATTACTAATATCCAACATGAAATAGAAGCACGTCTTGAAGAATCAGGCATTAAAGCAACTGTGTCAGGCCGTGAAAAACATTTATATAGTATTTATAAAAAAATGCTTAATAAAGAACTGCTATTTAACGAAGTTATGGATATTTACGCGTTTAGAATTGCAGTTGACTCTATGGATACGTGTTATCGTGTATTAGGTGTAGCTCATAGTCTTTATAAACCTATTGAAACACGCTTTAAAGATTATATTGCAGTACCAAAAACAAATGGTTACCAATCGCTTCATACTTCATTAGTTGGTCCTCACGGTATACCTGTTGAAATTCAAATTCGTACTCATGATATGGATCATATGGCCGACAAAGGTGTAGCGGCACATTGGATGTATAAAAAAGCAGGTGATGGCGCAGGTAATACTTCGCAGCAACGTGCTCGCCAGTGGATGCAGAGCTTATTAGAGCTTCAGCAAAGTGCGGGTTCATCATTTGAATTTATTGAAAATGTAAAAACTGAGCTATTCCCAGAAGAAATTTACGTATTTACACCAGATGGGCGTATTGTTGAGCTACCAATGGGTGCTACCGCAGTCGATTTTGCTTATGCCGTGCATACAGATGTAGGCAACACCTGCGTAGGCGCTCGCGTTAATCGCAAGCCGCACCCTTTAAGTAGGCCCTTAGATACAGGGCAAACTATAGAAATAATAACAAGCTCAGGCGCTCACCCTAATGCAACATGGCTAAACTTTATTGTTACTGGTAAAGCGCGTTTGGGCGTTCGTAACTACCTTAGAAGCCAGCATCATGAAGAAGCTATGCTTTTAGGGCGCCGCTTACTTGATTCAGCATTAGGTGAAAACAAACTAGATAGCATTGCTGATGAAAATATAGCGAGAGTACTTGAGGAGCACGAACTAACAACGCTTCTTGAATTACTTGTAGAAATTGGCTCTGGTAACCTAATGAGCATGTTAATTGCCAAACGCCTATTACAAAATGACAGTGACGACTTAACTGATATTACCAGCCAAGCCAAAGCGACCATTATTGGTACTGAGGGCATGCTAGTTAATTACTCCAAGTGTTGCCGACCTGTACCTGGCGATGCTATTACAGCTCATGTAAGCCAAGGTAAGGGCCTGACCGTTCACCGCCAAGAATGTAAAAACATCCGTGGCTGGGAAAATGAGCGCTCTAAATACTTAGTTGTAAAATGGGACGATAACCCAGAGAAAGAATATATTGCAGCTCTGAGAGTTGAAATTATTAATCATCAGGGGGCTCTGGCTAAATTAACCAATGTTGTTACTACAACTCAAGCCAATATTGTAGAAATTACCACCGATGAAAAAGAAAGTAATTTATACGTGATAGATTTAGGGGTTACCGTTAAAAACCGTATCCACGTTGCTAACATTATGCGCCGCATTCGCGTTATGCCTGATGTACAAAAAGTCTATCGTAAAAAGTAAAATAGGAAACACATGAATAAAGCATTTATCTCTACCGACAAAGCACCTGCTGCCATTGGCACTTACAGCCAAGCAGTTAAAGTAGGCACCGCTGTTTATTTATCTGGTCAAATTCCATTAGTGCCAGAAACGATGGAAATGATTTCAGAAGACTTTAGTGAGCAAACGCATCAGGTATTTAAAAATATCACTGCGGTATGTGAAGAAGCTGGCGGGCAAATTCAAGATTTAGTGAAAATAAATATTTATCTAACTGATTTATCTAACTTCGCGACTGTAAATGAAGTTATGAGCCAATACTTTAAGCAACCTTACCCAGCGAGAGCTGCATTAGGTGTTCGTGCACTTCCAAAAGGTGCACAAATTGAAATAGATGGAATAATGGAACTTCCTTCTACCAATTAAGTATTACAGGCTATAGAGCCTCTCTATAGCCTTTCTTTCTCTCTTAGCACTTCGTTCTCTGTGACTTCTTGACTCAAATGTAAATTTCTAGCAATCTGTAGTTGTGTTTTAAAAAACAAACTTAACTTAAGTAGTAAAAAAGGATTAACTCGTGTTTAAGCTTGCCAACAATGGAAATGTTTTACTTGATGTAAAAGAACATATTCCTCCCAGCGCTGCATTTATTTTAGAGGCTCTCGAAAAGTCAGCTTTTTGCGACTGCAAAATAGATCATGACGCTATTAATGATTTTTTTAAAAACGAAAACACACAACACACTCTGGTTGTAGCAACAAAACACAATGCCACTTTAAATGTAACAATTAGCGACGATAAAATGCTGGCCATTGGCGAGCTAACCCTTGCCCAAGGCGGAAAATTATTAAGTTTAGAAGATGCAAAAAAACAACTCGTTAAAGCAGGAATTGTGCGTGGCTATAAGCAAGCATTTTTAGAGTTGCTACTGCAAAAACAGTTTGAGCATACAGCGGGTTCTGTCGTTAAGGGAGTATTAGCTAAAGGTAGGCTACCAAGTGATGGTTTGGCCACTAAACTAATAACAACCGTAGAGACTTTAAAAGACCGTTTAAAAACCCCCAAGCTCAAAGAAGATGGCAGCGTGGATATGCGCGACTTTGGCAAGCTTGCAAGCGTAGAGCCAGGCTCTGTGCTTATTCGCCAACAACCAGCAACCCCTGGTAAAGAAGGCTTCACCGTAATAGGTGACATACTGCCCGCAAAACCCGGAGAAAATAAACAATTAGTAGCAGGCGAAGGCACCGAAATATCAAAGCTAAATCCGCTTGAACTAGTCTCTACTATTGCAGGTGTTCCGGTTGAAATTAATAATGGTATGCGTGTCGACGATATTTTTACCATTTCAGATGTAAACGTAAAAAGCGGCCACATTGACTTCCAAGGCAGTGTTATTGTTACCCGCAATATAGACCCTGGAATGAAAGTAACAGCCAAAGGCGATATTACTATATTTGGCACTGTTGAATCAGGAGAGCTTACCGCAGGCGGAAACATCACCGTTAAACAAGGCATTATTGGCCATCAAAAAGCCGACGAACAATCACTGTCTTGTAAGCTTATTGCGCAAGGTGATATTCACGTCTCTCATTCACAGTATTGCTACCTAGAAGCAAATAATATTTTTATTGATCGCCAAACAAGCCACTGTGTAATGAAAGCTAAACGCTTACTGCAAGTTGGTCAATCCGACTTACCTAAGGGTAAAATATTTGGTGGCGAAATACTCGATGCAACGACCCTCATTGCTGGCGAAATAGGGAATGAATCAGGCGCTAAAATGATTATTAACCTAGCGGCTTCTGGCGCCGAAATAACCGCTGATACTGATAATTGCTTTAAAGACTTAGCTAAAACAGATGCACAGCTAGACACGTTGCAAGCAGCACTAGAAAAAACTGATTTAGTGAAGGATGCCGAAAAGAAAAAACTATTAATTACTAAAATTGGTGCTACTCAAAAGCATTATTGTGAACAGGCAGAGCAATTAGAAAAACGTCTTTCAAACTTAGATCACGACTTACACGATTTACTTAACGACGCTAATTTAGCGGTAAATTCTGTTTTGCATTCAGGTGTAGAGATTCATATTTTTGATAAAGTACTCAAAACAATCCGCAATTACCCTCCGTGCAACGTTAAACTTTTGAATAACAAAATTGAAATAGAGTTCAAAACAAGCTAATAACTGAGTGCTCTATTGAGCACTCAAATTTATTCACATTTAAAGTAAACCGCTTACCTCAGCATGTGTTTGCTGCGGCCATACACCCACTTGTACTTGACCAATATGCTGCTTTTGTAGCAAGAGCATCGCTAAGCGCGACTGCCCTATTCCACCGCCAATTGTTTGCGGAAATTTACTTTGTAGTAGCGCTTTATGCCAATCAAACTCTAAGCGGTCTTCATCTCCAGTTGTACTTAACTGCGCTTTTAAAACCTCAGGACTTACGCGTATACCCATTGATGAAATTTCAAAAGCGTCTTCAAGTACTGGGTTCCATACTAAAATATCACCATTTAAACCCATGTATTGCTCGCATGTCGGCGTAGACCAATCATCGTAATCTGGGGCTCTTACATCATGGATTTTGCCATCACCAAGCGCGCCACCAATACCAATTAAAAATACAGCACCATATTCTTGTGCAATGGCTTTTTCGCGTTGTTTAGCGCTAAAGTCAGGGTACATTTTACGTAACTCTTCACTGTGCACAAACTTAATGTCGTCCGGTAAAAAAGGCGTCAAACCATAAGACTCTCTTACAAAAGCTTCCGTCTCTTTTATCCCTTTATAAATAGATTGAACAGTTTGCTTTAGTGTTGCCAGCGAACGCTCTGTGGTTTCGTTAATTACTTTTTCCCAATCCCATTGATCTACATATACAGAATGAATAGGACTTAATGAATCTTCATCTGGGCGCAAAGCTTTCATTTGAGTGTAAATACCCTCACCAACACCAAAGCCATAAGTTGCGAGTGTTTTACGTTTCCACTTAGCCAATGAATGCACCACTTCGTAGCGGCTATCTGTAATCGCTTTTACATTTACAGCAACTGCGTTTTCATGGCCGCTTAAGTTATCTTGCGTGCCGTCACCTACTTTAGCCAAAATAGGGGCTTGAACCTCAACCAGCCCAAGTTGGGTTTCTAGTTGCTGTGAAAAAAATTGCTTAACTTTACTTATTTGCTGCTGTTGCTGCACATAGTGTGAACTCATAATAATTGGCCTCATTCCCAGTTATTGTTACTTGCTTAATTGATAAAAAGCGCCCTAATGAGCGCCTTTAATGAGGTTAATGTAACGATTTGATGAATTAATTCAATATCCCATAATAAAAATAGCTTTAACATATTAAAACCATCAATTAAGTGGTATAAAAATCATATATTCGATAATTTTATGAGAAAAATATAATGGAAAATTATTTAATCGATAATCTCGATAAACAGATACTTCATGCATTAATGGAAAATGCCCGTACTGCGTACGCCGAATTAGCAAAAAGATTTAATGTAAGCGCTGGGACAATTCACGTAAGAATTGAAAAAATGAAGCAAGCAGGGATCATTACAGGCACCCAATTAACGATTAATACTAAACAGCTAGGCTACGATGTGTGTTGCTTTATAGGTATTAATTTAAATAACGCACGTGATTACCCACAAACACTTATAAAGCTAGAAGCATTGGAGGAAGTGGTAGAGGCTTATTACACAACAGGTAACTACAGTATATTTATAAAGGTAATGACAAAGTCCATTGATCACTTACAAGATGTGCTGATTAATAAAATACAGGCAATAGAAGCTATTCAGTCAACAGAAACTCTTATTTCTCTACAAAATCCAATTAGCCGTACGGTAATGCCTTAACTGCAAAAATCTCGTATAATTGCCGAAAAAAGAGGATAACCATGCAGCAAACTCGCTATCAAAGAATCGAAGACGTACTTTCGCGCCGTCAAACAGACTTAACCGTGTGCTTAGAAGACGTGCACAAACACCATAACTTATCTGCAATAGTACGAAGTGCTGATGCGGTTGGTTGTCATCACGTACATGCTGTATGGCCTGAAAAGCAAAAATGGCTAACAAATAATACCTCAGGTGGCAGTAAAAACTGGCTAGAGACGCACTTACATAGAAATATTGATGATGCAGTTACTGCAATGCGTGAACGCAATCCAGAAATACAAATATTAGCGACTCACTTATCAGAAGATGCCGTTGATTTTAGAGAAGTAGATTACACCAAGCCAACGGCTATTATTGTTGGACAAGAAAAAACAGGGATATCAGAAAAAGCCCTAGAATATGCCGATCAAAATATTATTATTCCAATGCAAGGCATGGTGCAATCACTAAATGTTTCAGTTGCTGCTGCGCTAATATTGTTTGAAGCACAGCGCCAACGCGAGCTGGCTGGTTTATATAATAGAGATATGTTGAGCGCCGAAGTTAAACATCCACTTTACTTTGAAGGCTGCCACCCTATTATCGCAAGGCAGTGTAAACAAAAAAAATTACCTTATCCTGCACTTGATGAAAACGGCGAAATAGTCGCTGACGAGCAATTTTGGCAAGCTTTAAAACATACTTGATGGACTAAAGCTCTGTAAGTACACTTAACTTATTCACAAATAATAAGATTGATATAATTTGTCTAAACCTAGCTTAAATCAATACCCAATTACAGAGCTCAAAGGGGTCGGCCCAAAAATGGCTGAGCGTTTGTTAAAGCTAGGTATTTTAACTGTGCAAGATATGCTTTTTCATTTGCCACTTCGCTATGAAGATCGCACTCGCTTATACGCGATTAATGAGTTGTCACTACATAGCCACGTGAGTGTTGAAGCAACAATTGAAACAAGCCAAATCACGTTTGGAAAAAGGCGCATGCTTGTTTGCCAAATCAATGATGGTACTGGCAGGCTAACACTACGATTTTTTAATTTTACCGCTGCACAAAAAAACGCATTTAGCGCTGGTAAAATAATACGTTGTTTTGGTGAAGTGCGCCGTGGCCGTGTTGGCTTTGAAATGAGCCATCCTGAATACAGCATCAGCGATACCTCTAACGAGCAGCCGGTAGCGACAACATTAACGCCCGTTTATTCAACAACCGAAGGCTTAAAGCAACTATCGATTAGAGCTTTAAGCGAACAGGCTATTGATTTACTAAATAAATACTCAGTAGAAGAACTACTGCCTTCACAGTGGCAGCCATCAAATATGCCGCTAAGTGACGCCTTATTATTACTGCACCGCCCACCAAATAATGTTGATGTAGCTGCATTAGAGCAAGGTACTCACCCTGCTCAACAGCGCCTTGTATTTGAGGAGTTACTTGCTCAAAACCTCAGCTTATTAAAAGTGCGAGAGCAAGGGCAACAAGTTAAAGCCGTGGCATTAAATCCGGTAAACATATTAGAAAGCCAATTTTTAGAGCAACTTCCTTTTGCACCCACAAATGCGCAAAGCCGCGTAGTTGCTGAGATTAAAGGTGACATGCAACACGCGTATCCCATGATGCGTTTAGTACAAGGCGATGTAGGCTCTGGTAAAACCCTAGTAGCAGCACTTAGTGCACTAACAGCCATTGCGCAGGGCTTTCAAGTCGCTTTAATGGCTCCTACTGAAATTTTATCAGAGCAACATGGTGTTAATTTTACAACGTGGTTTAATCAACTAGGTATAACAGTTGCTTGGCTTGGCGGTAAAACAAAAGGCAAAGAGCGCGTAGCAACACTTGAAAAAATAGCCTCTGGTGAAGCGCAAATGATTGTAGGTACTCACGCTTTATTTCAAGATGAAGTTAAGTTTAATAACTTAGTGCTTATCGTTATTGATGAACAACACCGCTTTGGTGTCCACCAGCGTTTATCACTGCGTGAAAAAGGTAAGTTTGGTGATTGTTACCCTCATCAACTAGTCATGACCGCAACACCCATTCCACGTACACTCGCCATGACCGCCTATGCCGACTTAGAAACCTCTGTGATTGACGAGCTGCCACCTGGGCGTACGCCAATCACAACAGTGGCACTTCCTGATACTCGCAGAGACGATATTATTGCCCGCGTTAAATTAGCGTGTAACGAGCAAGGCCGCCAAGTTTATTGGGTGTGTACACTTATTGATGAATCTGAAGTACTGCAATGCCAAGCCGCCGAAGACAGTGCACTACAGTTAAAAGAAGCATTACCAGAGCTAAACGTAGGCTTAGTACATGGGCGAATGAAATCAGCTGAAAAACAAGCCATTATGAGCGAGTTTAAGGCAGGTAATATACATGTTTTAGTTGCCACGACGGTTATTGAAGTTGGTGTAGATGTCCCTAATGCGAGCTTAATCATTATAGAAAACCCTGAGCGCTTAGGCTTAGCACAGCTGCATCAGTTACGTGGGCGAGTTGGCCGTGGCGCTACTGCATCGCATTGCGTGCTTTTATACCACGCACCACTGTCTCATACCGCTCAAAAGCGATTAGGTGTACTACGCGATAGTAACGATGGCTTTGTGATAGCAGAGCGCGATTTAGAAATTCGTGGCCCTGGTGAAGTACTCGGTACAAAACAAACAGGGTTAGCCGAGTTTAAAATTGCCGATCTTACCCGCGATAAGCACATCCTCAACCAAGTTAGACCGATTGCACAGCAAATGCTTAAGCAACACCCAGAGGTTGTTGACCCGCTAATTCAACGTTGGTTGGGTAATAAGCAAAATTACGCGCAAGCGTAACCACTCTATTTTCTATATTTTTGAGTTTACTAAGTTAATTTACTAAATTAGCTTACTAAGGATATAAAAAAGTCAGCTCTAAACAATATAGAGCTGACTTCTGATATCTCAATAGAGCAGCATAAAAGCGATTTTCGCCCTTTACTGCTCTTAGTTAAATTTAAGCTTTATTAAGCTCAAATATAAGCGATGTTTGCGGGAATGAAATTGGCATTTGTAAACCAAACTGCATTAGCGCTTCACCTGTAAATGTTTGACCATTTACCGCAGCAATAGAAGATGGGCGATACTCTTCAAATTTTACCGGCCACACTAAATTAAGTGTGTACTGCGCATCGGCATCTAGGCCAACAAAACGAAGCTTATTAGGCGCTGTACGCGGTGTTTCGCGAACGCTGTTATAGGCAAATAACGCTTTTGTTTTTTGCGCATCAATTAAACCAAAGTTAATTGATAAATCGTCGCTATCTAGGCGGTATAAATCGGCAGCATGAATAAACTCACGATGCTCTTTGTGTAGTGCTATTGCCGCTTTAAGTGCATTGTATTCGTGATCGGTCAGTTCACGTGGGTCCATTTCGATTCCCATGTGGCCAAACATTGATACCGCAGCACGCATTTCAATACTTACATTACGCCCTGTGATATGACAATCGCGTGGGCCTACGTGTGCCCCCATAACCGACGATGGGAAAAAGAAAGAACATCCACGCTGTATTTCAAGGCGATCTAGCGCATCGTTTGAATCTGACGTCCATACACGATCTGTGTGTGCAAGTACGCCGTAATCTACACGTGCACCACCTGACGAACAGCTTTCTATTTCAAGACCAGGGTGCGCCGCTTTAATACGGTCAATTAAACGATAAAGTGCCAATGTTTGCTGATGCACAGCAGGCTTGCCATCAAAATTACCCGCATGGTTAATATCGCGGTTCATATCCCATTTAATGTACTTAATAGTTGGGTATTCAACTAAAATATCGTCAATCGCTTTGTATAGGTACTCAACAACCTCAGAGCGCGTTAAATCAAGTACTAGCTGATTTCTAAAGCTTAACTGCTCGTTATTTTCTGAGCCTAAAACCCAATCAGGATGCGCGCGGTATAAATCACTATCTGGGTTAACCATTTCTGGTTCAAACCAAATACCAAACTCCATACCTAAGCTATTAACATGATCAATGACTGGCGATAAACCATCAGGGTAAATTTTGTAATCTACTGTCCAATCACCTAAGCCTGCATTGTCGCCACGGCGGCCTTTAAACCAGCCATCATCAAGTACAAAACGCTCAATACCTAACGGCGCTACTTTGTCGGCTAGTTGCTTAAGCGTGTCTACGTCGTGATCAAAGTAAATACCTTCCCACGTGTTGTAATGCACAGGGCGCGCTTTTTCACGCTGTGCTTGGCTAAGTAAATTAGCTTTAACAAAACGATGGAAATTACGAGAAAGCGCACTAAAACCTTCACTTGAAAACGAGCCATAAATGCTCGGGCTTTGATACGTTTGACCTTTAGCAAGCGTAAGCTCACCAGGAAGTAATAGCTCACCCATTTGTACATAACGACGACCTTCAGCTAAAAGCTCTGCACGTAGTTTATTGTTGCCGCTCCAACCTAAATGAAAGCCGTAACATTCGCCGTGTTGCTCGCCTGCATTTTCGTTATGCACTAATAAACCAGGAAACACATCGTGTGATGTTTTGCCTTTACGGTTTTCGCGTACAAAACTCCCAAGCACTAAATCAACAGATTGACGCTGGAATTCGTTTGACCAACGACCTTCAAAGCTCACTATTTTGCTTACGCTATCTGGCAATTGAAATGTTGGCGCGGCGCAAAAATTAACGCTCAGTGGTGAGTCACCTAAATTAGTTAATACAGTATGTGCACTTAGTACGTCACTGTTGTTGTCAAGCGTAATGCTGTGCACGACTTCAATACCACGAAGCTTATCTACACTTACAAACTCAACAGTCGCACTTGAAGGCTGACGCACTTCTTGAAGCTCTGGCCCAACTGACCATGCGATTGAATCATTTACTAGCTCAAGCCCTGGCGCGCCAGTAAAGCCTTCGCCTAATAAAGGAGATAGAGAAATAGGCGCTTCTTCAACCACGGCACATTTTACCTCTTGACGGGTAGCAAGCTGAGTAAGCATTGTTTCTGTTGTTTGCTCAGATAGGCGTTTACCAAAGTACAGTAACGCCGGTGTTTTGCTCTGGCAGTCGAAAATAACGGTGCTGTTTACACTGTCTAATCGATAAAATGATTTAGTGTCGGCCATGATTTTCCTATCCTCTTGTTCATTGTGTGAGTTATAAATATAACGAAAATTAGTAAGCTACACTATTTACTAAATGTATCTCTTTGCTTGAGCCACAATCTATCAGATGCTGACACTCAATAATAATAGTATATATCATACAAATTAGGTTTTGATAGTCTTTACATCGCAAATAGTCAGATAAACTCACTGGAAGTACCACTGTAATAAAAGTTATTAAACTAACCTTTACTTTAAAATTCTGTTATTGCTTTTAATATATATAAAAAATCGGCCAGAGTTGCCCCATGACCGATTTTGTCAGCTTAAACTATTTACAATCTATTTTTGTACTTGTACTTGTCCTGCGTCATCAAGTGCCGGTGTTTTACCTGCCCACTGCGCATTCAAACCAAATACCACTTTATTTACTATCAATGCAAAAGCTACACATACAATCAGTGTAATTGGCATTAAATGAATGTAATGAATGTCAGTATGTAGTGGTGAGTTTGCAAACGTAAGCATGCCATACATTACAACACCTAAAATTACTGCTGCAATACCTGCACGTGCATCAACATTTTTAAATAATAAGCCCACTACAAAAATTGAGAATATAGGCATACTTAATAAGCCGTTTAATTGCTGTAGCAAGTTAATAATACTGTCTGCTTGCTGGTAAATTGGTACAAGTACCAGTGTTAAGCTTGTTAGTAGCAATGTTACGTAACCGCTTAGCTTTACAACACTTGGCTCTTTATTAAAGTAAGCTTCGTGAATGTCACACACGTATAGTGCTGTAGCTGAATTTAATAAGCTGTTGTAAGTAGACAGCACTGCCGCCGCCATTGCCGCTGCAAACACACCGGTTAACCATGCTGGCATTACATCACCTACAATTCGACCATAAGCAGCGTCGCCAATATCGCCGTAAAGTTTAAACGAAATGATACCCGGTAATACCACAATGGCAGGGACGATTAAAAAACGAATTCCCGCTGCGGCAAATATACCTTTTTGCGCTTCTTTAACATTAGGAGCAGCCATGGCTCGTTGCGTAATTGTTTGGTTAGTACCCCAGTAATACATTTGAATAAAGATCATACCGGTTAAAAGTGTTGGCCATGGAATAGGTGAATCAGCATCGCCGATGAGTGTTAAGCGCTCCTCAGGAATACCCGTAAAGTCATAATCAATCGCATTTAGTGCTAAAAACACCACTAAAACAGCCATACCCAGTACCAGTAAGCCGTTATAAGTATCAGACACTGCAACTGCACGTAGACCACCAAAAAACGCATAAATAGCACCTACAATGGCAAATGCGGTGGCAATATACATTAGCGGAATATCAACCTTAAACATGGTTTGCATAAACAGCGCACCTGAGTAAATTACCGCTGGCATGTAAATAAGTGCATTACCTAAAAAGAATAATCCCCCAATAACAGCGCGAATATGTTTGTTGTTATAGCGCTTTTCTAAAAGCTCTGTGGTCGTTGTACAGTTGTATTTATAATAAACAGGAATAAACACTTTGGCTAAAATAATTAAGCCAATAATCGCCGCAAGCTCCCACCAAACAAGCAAAGCCATTTGGTTACCATTCATACCCACTAGTTGGTCGGTACTTAAGTTAGTAAGTGTTATTGAACCTGCAACAAACATCCAAGTAAGGCCACCGCCCGCTAAAAAATACTCTTTGGTTTGGCTTTGTCCGTTATTACGATTTTGACCTCGGCATTTCCAATAAGTAAGGCCACCAATTAAAGCGGTGACAAAAACAAAAACCACCAGCTGTAAAATGTTATCTGACATGTGTGTGTCTCCTACGCGTTACGCGCAATGTCTGTGTAATAAAAAAGTGCACGCTACAGCGCGTGCGCATCTCGACTTAGTTCTAACTTAATTTGCTTTAAAGGCATAAGTTCGGGACGTTGGTTGTGCAGCTTTACCAATGCATTTAACTGAAACAGTGAAATAAGCATACTGTTAAGCACACTTAGGTAACCTTGCTTGTGTAAGTTTGCAACGGTATCGCTATCTAAAGTTTGCAGTTTGTCTTCATAAACGGTGCTCAAACCTTGAATAGTTTGGGTTTCGCCTTGTTCAAACTGCAATACAATATCTATGTTTTTAATAAGCCCTAAGCGCGCTACTTCTTGGGTAAATTGATACGTTTGATAATCATTTTTTAAATCGCTCTCAAGTAGCTTTTGCTGTGAATTTAAAAATAAGCTTGGCTTACCTTTAGCATCAAATAGTGCCTCGCCTTGCTGCGTATTTACGGCTGAGCTTTGATCATCAATCGCAATAAAGTAGTCGCTGCTATTTGCTTCACGGGTCATTAAATAAAGAGGGTGAGTTTGTATACATACCGGTGTGTAAAGCGCCTGCCACTGGTGGTTATTAACCAATAAACTTTGCCCAGCACTAAAGCTTGTTAAACCCGATACAGTATAACTGCCGTTTTGCGCATTTCGTGCTAAAAATATAGGCAAGTCGCATGCAGCTTTTGCCACTTCGTTAGCTCTTAAATTAACTAAATGCTGCGTTTTTGCATATTCAATACCTGCATTAGGGTTAATTTTTAATGTTTGGTGTTTGGTGTTTACTAGTTCACTAATAGCCATAGTTACACATCCTTAAACTGGGTTAGCCGCTAACCACTGCTCAATATAAGCGCGGTGTGGCGGCAAAGTTTGCAACATCTGCTGTGTAAGCTGGCTGTTACGTTCAATTATTTGTTTGGCTTGCGCGTCTTGTGAATACAAATAAGCCTGTTTAGTAAAGTCTGGTTTGAAGCCCATACCATATAAAACGTACTGGTAGCTGGCGGCTGGGAATAACTCTAATGCGCCATGAAAATCTTGAATAAGCGGGCCACGGCTTCCCCAAAGCAGTAAATCTTCTTGCAGGGTTTGTGGAATAGTATTGGGCTGTACATGTGCTTGCCAGTAAGGTTCTGGGCGCTTGGTTAGCATGTAATGCAGCTTTAAAAAGTCGATAATACGCTGCCAGCGGTAATCCATCTGCTCGTTAAAGCGTTTAGCTACTATAGGCATTACTTGTGTATCTGCTGGCATGTGCTCTGCTACAAAGCGTGCTGAAATTTCAACAAGCATAATAGCGGTTGCTTCAAGCGGCTCTACAAACCCTGCTGACATACCCACTGCAACACAGTTTTTATGCCAAAACTTCTCACGGTAGCCCGACTCAAAGCTAATTTTACGGGCAGTTAAACCGTTTGCTGCATCGCCTAAATAGTTTCGTAAGTTTTGCTCTGCTTCATCGTCTGATAAAAATTTGCTTGAATATACATGCCCTACACCACGGCGATGCGTTAAACCTATATCCCAAATCCATCCAGCGTTTTGCGCTGTTGCTATGGTATGGCTGGCTAAGGAGTCATCGTTTTCATCGTAAGGGACTTGCATCGCCAGTGCGCTGTCGTTAAATAGCACGTGGTCCATTTTTTTAAACGGTACGTTGAGCGCTTGGCCTAATAACAATGATGAAAAACCAGTACAGTCTATAAATAAATCGGCGCTTATAATGCGGGTTTGATCTTTTAGAGTAAGCTCATTTATTGCACCATCGTCATCAAGTTTTACCTGATCAACAGTACCAATAATATGCTCTACACCAAGCTTACTTTTACAATGTTGTTTAAGCATTTCTGCAAAAGCGCCGGCATCTAAGTGATAAGCATAATTACAGTTACCTTGATATTCACCTTGCGCTATACCTCTTGGGGCTAAGCTTGCTTCGCAAATATCATGTTGAAAATTAGTTTGCTGTGCAAAGTCTTCAACATTATCTAAATAAGGGGCTAAATCTATGCGGCCGTAGCCTAGCGGTACAGTAAATGGATGGTAGTAAAAGTCGTTGTTGCCGTGCGTCCAATTTACAAATTTACCACCTTGCTTAAAGGTAGCGTTACAGGCTTTAAATACATCAACTTCACGCAAACCTATTTGCTGAAGTGTGTTTTTCATCGTGGGCCAGGTACCTTCACCTACACCAATTGTTGGAATATCTGACGATTCAACCAACATCACTTTTAAGCCATCACCATTTTTACCTTGGTGATACGAAGCTATAATTGCAGCGCTCAACCATCCTGCTGTGCCGCCACCAATTACTGCGATTGTTTTTATTGTTTTATTCATAATGGACTACTCTTTGAGTATCTTTGATAACGTTTTATACAACAAATGCCCGGTAGGGCATTTGGATTTAATGTGGCTTCATTTTAGCCAATTAGGTTAACTAATATACATTACTGTTAAATTAACCTAATTGGTATTAGCACTAATGTGCTGCAATGAAACAAGAGGCGAGAAGTTCGCCTCAAACATTAATTAAAACGATCCGCGAATACCAAACGCGTAACGTGAGCCATTATCTTCCACTGAATAAATTTGGTTAGCAAAACGACCTGTTTGTACTAACTCTTCTTCAGTGATATTGATGCCTTCTGCAAAAATAGTGAAGTTTTCGTTAATATCGTAGCTTGCACTAATATCCCACTGGCCGTACGTTTCTACGTTCACTGGTTCACCATTGAAGCCGTTATCAACTAAGCGTAAAAAGCCTTCACGGTTGTTAAATGCAACACGTGCTTGCCAGTTGTCTTGCTCATAAAACAATACTAAGTTTTGTGAATCGCCCAAACCTTCAAGTGCAAATGTTTGAGTTGTATCATCACCTACACTAATGTCGCTATTCACAACAGTCGCATTAGCGATAAAACCAAAGCCATTTTCAAACATGTGAGTAACACCCACTTCGAAGCCGGTTACAGTTGCAGACTCACCATTTTGAGGACGGCTTACAGTGTAAACTTCTGAGCTACCAATAAGTTCGTCATCTGTTTGGTCTGTACATGTAGTACACGCAAAATCAGGACCTGAACGGTCAGACATTTCGTATGTTTCTGCACCCGTTAACGTAACAATAAAGTCGTCAACTTCTTTACTAAATACTGCAAAGCTAAATAAGTTAGCATCGTTGTAGTACCACTCGTAAGAGATATCCCAGTTTTCTGATTGGAATGGTTTAAGTGCTGGATTGCCACCACTTGCCGTTAAGTTTTGACGACGTGGTTCGTTAAAGTTTGTCGCAGGAGATAACTGAGACATAGTTGGACGAGTAATACTATCGTACGCGGCAAAACGTAAAATCATATTATCTTGTAGCTCAAGCTTAACGTTGAAAGACGGCAGTAAGTTTGAGTAGCTAGTACCTTGTTCAATATTAGTCGCAGGGCCAAATACGTTAGCAAACAATGTCGCATCTGAAGTTGGAACTACATCGCTAATAAAGCTTTGTATTGCCGCAACTTCAATATCGGTTTCAGAGTAACGAGCACCCATATTAACGGTTACCGGCATATCAGCTAGGTCAAAACCAAGCGTAAAGTCCATGTATAAACTAGTGATGTCTTCGTTAATTGTGTAACGGTTATTTTGTAGCGTTGGCTCTACTGGAAAACCTTGATCGGCTAAGTAATCAAGCATTTTATCGCCATCGTAGCTATAAAATGTATCGATTAAACCAGGGAAGTAATTACTCGCTGTGTATGCTTCAAAATCAATTTCATCAAGCGGTGCTTGTGTACCGTAACCACAAAATTGACATTGGCTACCAAAAATTTGGAAGCTAGATTTTTCACGCTCTTGGCGATAAGCACCAAAGTTAATACGCTCTACTGGGCCTTTATCTGGCACGTATTCAAAATCGGCTTTTACTTCAGTGATTTCATCTTCATCAGTAAATTGGTTACCAATTTCGTTGTAGTGAAGACGCGCTAGGCTTGGATCTGGCAATGAACCATTTTCAAAGCCATCATGCTGTACGGTAGGAATGCTGCCTGTACCGTCAAAAGTATAGCTGTTAATAATACCCACTACGTTAAAACGATCATTACCTGCACGGTCGTTTTCAGCTGTTGAGCGAGATACATCAAATTTTGCTTTTAGTGACTCGTTTACTTGCCAGTCAACATTAATACCAAATGCTTTATTAGTTACATCACGTGAGTTACGTGTATGCGATACAAAGTCACTTGCAGGGTCGCCACTTGGCGCGCCTAAGCCAACTTCTTGAGAGAAAGTTAAAAGCGTACCCGTTTCAGCATCAATTGTTGCGCTGCCTACACGATCTGGTTCGAACCAAGATGCTAAATCACGCACTGACGAATCAACTTCAAATTTTGAAATCATCCCATCAACCGTAATCGTAACATCGTCAGATGGTGCATATTGAAGTACTAAACTTGCGTTTGTACGTTCACGGTCTTGCTCATCAACTACTTGGTCCCAGTTACGTGGAATGTAGGCATTTTCAAACAATACACCATCAGTTGGGTTAGATATTGTTTGGCCACCGCGCCAACCTGCCGTTAAAATTTGGTTGTTTTGAAGTTTACGTTGCTGATTAGTGATGGCAAAAAGCACACCTAGCTTGTCATCGTTAAACGTATTACTTATTAAAAATGATGTTGATGGAGATACTTCTTCAGAAAGGCTTTCGTACATACCTTTAACTGAACCTAAAATATGTAAACCACCAAAATCAAAAGGGCGTGCTGTAGTTACGTTAACCGTACCACCAATGCCGCCTTCTTGAAGCGTTGCAGTATTACTTTTATAAATATCAGCACCGGTGATTTGATCTGCTGCTAATACATCAAAATTAAATTCACGACCTGCACTGTCTGTCGCAATTTGACGACCATTAACAAGTACAGTATTAAATTGTGGACCAAAACCACGAATAGTTACCGCTTGGCCTTCACCACCACTGCGGTCAATTGCTACACCTGTAATACGTTGCAGAGACTCTGCTACGTTTAAATCAGGAAATTTACCAAGATCTTCTGCTTTAATCCCGTCTGTAACAACATTAGATGCTTTTTTATCTAACATTGATGAACGTAAGCTGCTGCGGATACCCGTTACTGCGATAACTTCAACATCTTCATTTACTACTGTAGGCGTATTGCCTTCAGCGCCTTGAGCTGCAACGCTTCCGCTTGCCAATATACCAGTGATAGCAATACTGAGCGCGGTTTTCTTGTTGAACGATAACTTATTGTTAATTACCATTTTTTAAAAACTCCTGATTGTGTGTAGTCGTTGTGTCGTTGTGGTAGTGCGTATAGTTTCAAATACTATTTATATTATAAATACTTTAAACCGGCAAAAAGTGCAACCTTTTCCTTAATTATGGATAGCATTCAATTACCGTATATTTTCTTTTGCTTTTCTTTTAATTAACATTAAAGAACTGTATTCACTCAGAAAAAGCGTAAATAATAACCTGTTCGTATTTCTCTGCTGGCAATAAATTAGCCTTTGGAAAATTTTCACGATTTGGCGCATCTGGCCAATTTTGCGCTTCAAAACACAAAGCTTGCCGTGCTTTAAAAGGCGAACCAACAAAGTTTGCGGTATAAAGCTGCATGCCTGGCTGCGTACTTTTAAGGGTTAAACTAACGTTCGTGTGTGGCGAAGTTAATGTAGCCATCGTCTTTAAACTGCTGTCATCATTAAAAATATAGCAGTGATCAAAGCCATTTCCAGCTTCTAGCTGAGGATGAACGGCGCTTAAGGCCTCACCAACTTGAGCTGGCTTAGTAAAGTCAAAGCAGGTACCGCAAACTAAAGCGGCTTCATTAAGTGGAATACTAGTTGTATCAATAGGAAGGTAACGATCGGTATTAATTTGAACAAGATGCTCATTAATTGATGAGCTGCCATCAAGATTAAAGTAGCAATGGTTAGTAAAGTTAACGAGCGTTTCTTTATTGGTTAGCGCTTTAAAGTGCAGAGTAAGCTCGCCGTTTTTAGCGCTAATAGTTTGCCAAACCTGCAACTCACCGGGGAAACCTTGTTCGCCGTCGGGCGAGCAATAATAAAGCTCAACTTCACTTTCAGTTTGTTTGGTTACTTGCCAAAGTACTTTATTAAAACCTTTAACACCGCCATGTAGGCTATTAGGACCGTTATTTGCCTCTAATTGATACTGCGTACCAGATAAGCTAAAACGCCCCTTTGCAATACGATTAGCGTATCGACCTACTGTAGCGCCTAAGTAAAATGGGTTTTCAAGATAGTATTTAGGGTCATCGACGCTAAGCGTCATTTCTTGTTTTTTAAATTTAATGCTTTTTATTATTGCGCCAAACGGTAAAATTTCAGCTGTTAAATTCTCACCATCACTGAGCTGAATAACTTGTAAAGGCTGGTTACTGGCAATAGATGTCACACGCATACTCCAATCAAATTACCGAATTAACATTTCCTGTTATAACGGCGCAACAATATATAATATAAATAGTATATAATTGAAGCCTGCAACTCAATCTAAATGCGTTAAAATTTCTCGACAAAAATTTATACCTCTTCACTTAATTAAGTGATCTATTTTGAGGAAAGAAAATCGTGTTGATAACAAGGCAAAAATTTCGTTATTTAGTTGTTCTATATCAGAAATTTTTAACGCAGTTATCGTCAGATTTAATCCCTCAAATTGATTAAGTATTATTGAGGATAGGTATTACAGCTGCCATTATTTATTTACACTAATCCAGCTCAGCATGAGCTTATATAAAATATAAGCTTTGTAAGGTTAACTCCCTTGGTAAATATGCTCGTTAAGCGCCGCTTTTTCGTCAATGCTAAGCGCTTGCTTTGATTTAGCAATAAAATCGTACCTCACCATCACAGCTTTTCCTATTGCGCAGCATTTATCGTGTTGCCATGCTTCTTGCCTAAGTGTAAAAGAGCTAGTGCCTATATGCTCTACAGAGGTTTTTACGGTCACTTCGTGGCCATAAAATAATTCGCCCACAAACGACACTTCAACTTTGGCGATAATCAATTTCCAATCATGTGGATTTAAGTCCGGTGTAAAAAACTTAAAAATAGGTCCACGCGCGACTTCAAACCATACAGGGAGTACGGTATTGTTGATGTGTCCGAGTGCATCTGTTTCGCTAAAGCGCGGCATCACTTTTTCAATAAACATAAAAATCCAATAATAATTATATAAAGGTAAACCATGACGGACTTTATACGCGTTATTAATAACGCATTAAGCGATGAGTTTTGCGATGAATTTATTTCCACATTCGCGCAAAGCCCGCATGTAAGACAAGGGGTAACATCGGGCGGTGTCGACTTAAAGAAAAAAGACAGCCACGACCTGCACTTAAATAATCACCCCGAATATGCACAACAATTAAAACATATACAACAAACGACTGCACAGCATGTTTTTAAGTATGTTGAAGAGCATATTTTTATGATGATTGGGGCATTTGGCTTAAAGGTTTATCATCCAAAAACAGGCGAAGTAGTCGATTTAACCCAAGAGAATTTTGAAGAAGTGGGTAAACCGCAATTACCCGTTTTAGTTCAGCAAATTTTTAGACTCGGTAACATTCAAGCGCAAAAATACGAAGTAAACAAAGGTGGCTACCCTTACTGGCACAGTGAAGTTTATCCGCAGCTACAGCACAATGAAGCTTTGCATCGCGTGTTGTTATTTATGTTTTACTTAAACGATGTAGAAGAAGGTGGTGAAACAGAGTTTTATTATCAAAACCGTAAAATCGCCCCTCAAAAAGGCACTATGGTAATAGCACCTGGCTACTTTACACATACTCATAGAGGCAATAAGCCAGTATCAAACGATAAGTATATTTTAACCTCGTGGGTATTGTTTAACCGTGCAGAACAAATATATGGTGCGCCTAAGAGTTAGCGCACCAAAATCAGTATTATTTAACCGAGCAGTTCATCAAATAAATTAAACAACTGATCTAGCTCTTCAATGGTGTTGTAGTGCATACAACCAATGCGCACTACGCCGCCTTTATCAAGCACATCTAATTGCTTGCACAACCCTTGCGCGTAAAAATTACCATCCCACACACAAATATGCTGCTTACCTAGAAATTCTGAAACGGCGCGTGGCTCAAGCCCTTCAAAAATTAAAGCAAAAGTAGGTGTACGCTCATTAAGGCGATCAAAATCATCAATACCAAATAACTTAATACGTGGATAATTAACTAAGCGCGTTAAAAAGTGTTCGCTAAGCGCCATTTCGTGCTGCTTAGTTTTAGCAAAAGCAACGCTTAACTTTTCGCGGCGTGAATGGCTATCGTCAAGTTCGCTAATCGCCGCAATGTAATCAACAGCTGCGATAAAACCAGCCATTGCTTCAAAGCTTTGCGTGCCGGTTTCCCAGCGACCTGGTGCTACGTCTTTAGCTGGCTCAACCTTGTAAGGCGTAAACCCGTCTAAATGTTCTTTTTTACCGTAAACCATACCTAAATGCGGGCCAAAAAACTTATACGCAGAGCACGCTAAGAAGTCGCAATCAAGTGCTTGCACGTCAACAAGTTCGTGCGGTGCATAATGTACGGCATCAACATAAACAAGTGCACCTACAGCGTGAGCAAGCTCAACAATACGTTTAATATTATTAATTGAACCTGTGGTATTTGAAGCGTAAGTGACCGCTACAAGCTTAGTGTTGCTGTTTAATAAGCTTTCAAATTGCGCCATATCTAAGCTGCAATCAGCTTCGTTAATTAAAGCCGTATTAACTTTAACGTCTTTATCTTCTGCAGCTTGTTGCCACGACGATACATTCGAGAAGTGATCGGCATTGGTTACAACTATTTCATCGCCAGCCTGCCAGTCGCGTGAAATTGCACGGCTAAAACTAAACGTAAGGCTGGTCATGTTTGGACCAAACACAATTTGTTGTGAGCTAGGTGCATTAAGTAAGTCAGCGGCGGCTTGGCGCGCATTCGCCATCAACTCAACCGTTTTATCACTTGAAAAAAACGCGCCACCTAAGTTCGAATTATAATGACCTAAATAAGCTGTCATCGCAGTAAGCACCGATGTTGGTACCTGCGAGCCACCTGGTCCGTCTAAAAATATTGGCGATTTACCATCAACGTTCTGCATTAATGCTGGAAACTGCTCACGTAATTGCGTTATGTTCATGCCTAACTTCCTTAAGACGTTAATACAAAACAATCCAGGTAACCTGGTTTGCTAGCATCAATTTTGTTCATAGGTGTTGCGTTATGCCACACTTGACGGTCGTTTATTAATGCAAACATGCCGTCTTTTATTTCCATTTTAAAACAAGGCTCAGCTTGCTTGTTTTCGTATACAAGCAGTTCGCCACCTTCTAAGTTCTCGTGAGAAACACCGCATATACATACATGGTCAAAACCATCTTGATGCACGCCTTCTGGCGCTGCAGGTGTATCGCTATCAATGGCAAGCATGCGGAACTGATGAATTTCAATATCACGCTGCTCATCAATACCGGTAAGTTGGCGAAACTCATTTACAATGCTTTTCATGCCCTCTGACTCAAGTAAACTTTGCTCTAAATTTTCGTAAGTACGCTCTACATTGCCTTGAAAAGTATTAATTGAATCATCTTGAACAAATGCTTTGGCTTGCTGTAGCTTTATTTCACCATTTTGCATTTTTACTACTGAATAACGACGTTTACGAAAGGCACCATCTGCATAAAGGTTTGCAGGAAGGTTATCAAAAGAAGGTTTAACCAAATCAATATTTGCTTGGTTAACAAAACGTAGTTGCAATAAATTCTGGTTGTTTAATGCTGTCATAAAATCTCGCCTAAAATAATGAGAATATTGATAAGGATTTTAATGCATTTTGATAGGAATTTTTGCGCGATTAATTACTTTAAAAGCAATTTAAGACTAGAGTTAATACAATAATACAAAAAAAGAAGCATGAACTATCTAATATTTGTTTTAGCCAATAAAAAACCCGCCGAAGCGGGTTTTTAAACAAACTCTAAAAGTTATACAGCTTGTTGAATAATCACATTGTCTGCTTTTTTAGTGTAAGCAGGCATACGGTGGAAGTTTAAGTAACGGTAAGTATCTGCAGCCGTTGCATTAATCTTCGCTGCGTATTCTTGGTACTCAGCTGGAGTAGGTAGTTTACCTAAAATAGCCGCTACTGCAGCAAGTTCTGCTGAAGCTAAGAATACGTTCGCGCCATTACCTAAACGGTTAGGGAAGTTACGTGTAGAGGTAGACACAACCGTTGCTTTGTCTGCAACACGTGCTTGGTTACCCATACATAGTGAACAACCTGGAGTTTCGATACGTGCACCTACACGACCAAAGATACCGTAGTAACCTTCGTCTGTAAGCTGATCTTTATCCATCTTAGTTGGCGGGGCAACCCAAAGCTGAGTTGGGATACGACCTTTAAAGCCATCTAGTAACTTACCTGCTGCGCGGAAGTGACCGATGTTAGTCATACAAGAACCGATGAATACTTCGTCGATTTTCTCGCCAGTAACATCAGATAATAAACGTGCATCATCTGGGTCATTTGGAGCACAAAGGATTGGCTCTTTAATATCTGCTAAATCGATTTCAAGTACATGTTTGTACTCTGCATCAGCGTCAGCTTCCATTAGTTCTGGGTTAGCTAACCAATCTTGCATTGCAGTAATACGACGCTCAATAGTACGTACATCGCCGTAACCTTCAGAGATCATCCATTTAAGCATAACAATGTTTGATTCTAGGTATTCTGCGATAGACTCTTTAGAAAGTTTAACCGCACAACCTGCTGCAGAACGCTCTGCAGATGCATCTGATAGTTCGAACGCTTGCTCAACAGTTAGGTGTTCAACGCCTTCAATTTCTAGTACACGACCAGAGAATTCGTTAATTTTACCTTTTTTCTCAACTGTTAATAAACCTTCTTTAATACCGAAGTAAGGGATTGCATGTACAAGGTCACGTAAAGTGATACCTGGTTGCATTTCACCTTTAAAGCGAACCAAAATTGACTCAGGCATATCAAGAGGCATAACACCTGTAGCTGCTGCGAATGCTACTGCACCCGAACCTGCTGGGAATGAAATACCTAATGGGAAACGTGTATGTGAATCACCACCAGTACCTACAGTATCTGGTAATAACATACGGTTTAACCATGAGTGAATTACACCATCACCTGGGCGAAGTGACACACCGCCACGGTTCATGATGAAATCAGGAAGCGTATGGTGAGTGTTTACATCGATTGGTTTAGGGTAAGCCGACGTATGACAGAAAGACTGCATTGTTAAATCTGCAGAAAAACCTAAACATGCTAAGTCTTTAAGTTCGTCACGTGTCATAGGACCTGTTGTATCTTGCGAGCCAACAGTTGTCATTTTAGGTTCACAGTATTGGCCTGGGCGAATACCTGGAACGTTACACGCTTTACCAACCATTTTTTGCGCTAGTGTGAAGCCTTTTTCAGACACTTCTGTCACTGTTGGTACTTTAAATACATCAGTTGGACCTAGGCCAAGTGATGTACGTGCTTTATCAGTTAAACCACGACCAATGATAAGTGGTATACGACCACCAGCACGAACTTCATCTAAAATTACATCAGATTTAAGTTCAAAAGTTGAGATTACTTTGTCAGTACCGTGGCTCTTAACAACACCTTCGTACGGGTAAATATCGATTTGCTCACCCATGTTAAGCTCATCAACATTTAATTCGATTGGTAATGCACCTGAATCTTCCATTGTATTGAAGAAGATTGGAGCAATTTTATTACCTAGACATACACCGCCAACACGCTTATTTGGTACGAATGGGATATCATCGCCCATGAACCAAAGTACAGAGTTAGTTGCAGACTTACGAGAAGAACCAGTACCAACAACATCACCTACATATGCAAGTGGTAAGCCTTTAGTTTTTAATTCTTCAAGCTGAGAGATTGGACCTACTTCGCCTGGCTTGTCTGGTGTAATTCCATCACGTTCAATTTTTAGCATTGCTAAAGCATGAAGTGGGATATCTGGACGAGACCATGCATCTGGTGCTGGTGATAAGTCATCAGTATTTGTCTCGCCAGTTACTTTAAATACAGTAACTGAGATCTTTTCAGCAACAGCTGGCTTATTAGTAAACCATTCTGCATTTGCCCAAGACTCAATAATTTGCTTAGCGAATGTATTACCCGCTTTTGCTTTTTCTTCAACATCGTAGAACGCATCAAACATAAGTAATGTATTTGAAAGGCCTTTAACTACGATTGGTGCAAGTGTTTCGTCATCAAGTAGGTCAATCATTGGCGCGATATTGTAACCGCCCAGCATTGTACCTAATAATTCTGCCGCTTTTTCTTTAGAAACAAGTGGAGAATTAGCTTCACCTTTAGCTACAGCTGCTAAAAATCCCGCTTTAATATAAGCAGCATCATCAACACCAGCTGGTATACGCTGAATGAACAAATCTAAAATGAATTCTTCTTCACCTGCAGGTGGGTTTTTTATTAATTCAATAAGATCAGCAGTTTGCTGAGCATCTAATGGCGCTGGTACGATACCTAACGCGGCACGTTCTTCTACGTGTTTACGATATTCTTGTAGCACAATATTGCCCTCTTGGTGACGTGAAAGTATCCGGTAGCGCTTTGGGCGCAAATAAGTTACCCAATACTTATAGTATTCTAACGCGTAATTATAAAGCTTTTATGGATAGATGAAAATCCATCCAGTTGCGCAACTGATTATACCGATTATAAATACTATGAATAGTGGTTGTGGTAAAAACTATTTTCATGAATACTTATTAAGTAAGAATCATTACCATTAACTAATATTAATTTATTACAGGCATAAAAAAACCCAGCACTTGGCTGGGTTTTTATTACAAACTACTTAATTAACGTAAAACTTTAACGTTTTTGATAGTTTTGATATGCGCTTCTACACGACGGTTTTCTGCGTTTGCAGCTTTAGTGTTTGCATCATTTTTAAGACGCTCTTCACCTAAACCAACTGTAGTAATACGGTCTTCAGCAATACCATCAGCAACAAGTTGCTTAGCTACAGCATCAGCACGTTTTTTAGATAACCATTTGTTGTAAGTTGCTTTACCTACAGCAGAAGTGTGACCTTCTAATAGTACTGTTGTATCTGGGTACTCTTTTAAGAATGCAGATACTTTTTCAATATCATTTAAGTATTGAGTAGATACTGCTGAAGCATTGTTAGGGAAAGTCACTAATAAGCTTACTGTTACTTCTTTATCTTCATATAAAGTACAACCAGTACCATCTACAGCATCAGTCATAGGTGTGTTAGCACACTTATCATCTGCATCAGGAATGTTATCGTTATCGCTGTCTACAGGAGCTACAGCTACTTCAACTACTTTAGGCTCTGGAGCTGGTTTTACTGGCTCTACAGGAGCAGAGTTTTGGCCAAATAAGTAGTTAATACCAATTTTAGCACCAACATCTGTGTAACCACGGTCAAGACCTTGGTATACAGCTGTTTCGGCATTTACAAATAAGCCATCTGTAATGAAATGTTGGTAACCAACACCTGCATTTAAGAATGTGTTGTCATCAACTACGTCAATTTCTTTAATACCGAAAAGACCATAGAAAGGACCGCCGTCTAAATGGTAAAGAGCATCAATACCGTAACGCTCGCCATCAATATTGTTACGGTTGCCAGCAACTTTATCAAAAGCATTAAAATCCATGTCTGCATATTCAAGACGTGCGCTCCAGTAATCACTGAAACGGTAACCAGCTTCAACACCCCAGCCAGTTGATTCGTTTACGTCAAGACCGGCTTGGTCACGCATGTTTTTCCAAGATGCGTCATAGTAGTCGCCAAATGCGCCAATGTAGAAACCTTCTTCTTTATCAGCAGCGAATGTAGATGCGCTAGTTGCAGCCAACGCGATTGCAATTGTAAGTGATTTTAATTTCATTGTTTTCTTCCCATTTGAACAATTTTAAATTGTAGCTAATCGATACTAGCTCAATCAGTTTTATATAGACTAACTGAGCCTTTGTTAATCAATACTTAACGAAAAATAAAGTTTATAACTTTTTTCTATGCCTTGTCGCAACACACATCCACTTACTATAGGCGAAATTAAAACTTTATTGAAAAATAAATATAGTAGTTTATTGTAAATTAGTACTTAGCAAGGAATGTAAGAGCAATTAAATTAAATGCACTTATAAATGCAAAGAAATATTGCTTGGTTTTAATTGTGCGCATAATACCACCAGAATTAGCATTCCCCTAGGTATATGCGCATGTTTGATTAAAAAATGACTCTTTTTAATCATGCGGTTATATTTAAAGTTAAGTATTAAGTACCACAAAAAGTCTGGTAGTCATTATCATTCGTCGGTGGAGAGCAAAATTCTGATAACTCTTCACTGTTAGAATATGGATTGCTGGCTATTTTTATAAAGCGCTGTAGCAACTCGCTGGATCCTGTAGCGTTATATTGTGCAATTATTTCTTCGATCACATGATTACGCGGTATTACACGAGGATTTGCCGCTCTCATTACTTCATAACTATTATCGTCAGTTAAACTTACCCACTTAGCTCTCCATTCAATTAGCGACTCAGGTACGCTTTTTTCTCCTTTTAAGGATTCAGTAAGCGCATCAAAGGCATTGGTGTAGTCGAGCTGATTATCTTTTAATAGCGTTAACAACTCTGCTATTAACTCGCCACTACTATCGCTAGATTCATTTAAACCCAGTTTTTGTGCCCACATAGCCGTAAACTCAGTATTAAACTGCTCAGCAAAACTATTAATAAATGGCGTCATTAATGAAACCGCTTGCTCGTCATCATCGCTAATAAGCGGTATTAAACTCTCAGCTAAGCGTGCGCAGTTCCAGTTAGCTATATTAGGTTGATTACCGAATGCATAGCGGCCTTGTTTGTCTATAGAGCTAAATACGGTATCAAAATCAAAGCTATTCATCATGGCACACGGACCGTAATCAATGGTCTCTCCGCTAACTAGCGTATTATCTGTATTCATTACTCCGTGAATAAAGCCAACACGCATCCAGCTCACAACTAGCTTAACTTGGTTTTTAATCACAGCGCCTAAAAATGCTAAATATCGCTGCGAACCTGTATCGGTTATTTCTGGGTAGTGTCGCTCTATAGCTAAATCGGCTAAATTTTTAAGCCCTTCAACATCGCCTTGCGTCGCTAAATATTGAAACGAGCCAACACGAATATGACTAGTTGCTACACGCGTAACGATAGCCCCTGCTTGTGGCGGATTACGATAAACCGTTTCACCACTACCAACAACCGCTAAGCAGCGTGTGGTTTTAACTCCCAGCGCATGCATTGCCTCGCTCATTACGTATTCACGAATAGCAGGACCAAGAGCACAACGTCCATCCCCACCTCTTGAGTAAGGAGTAGCACCAGAGCCTTTTAATTGAATATCCCATAACTGGTTTTCATCATCACTAATAGCGCCCAGTAAGTGCGCTCGTCCATCACCTAAGCGTTGTGAAAAATGTCCAAATTGGTGCCCAGAGTAACCAAGTGCTACTGCAGGAATCGCCTGTTTTTCGTTACCGCTAAAAGTGCTGGCACGTAAATCAGCCGCAACGTTAATATTAAACTCTTTTGCTAAACTCTCGTTCCACAGCAATAACTGAGGAGAGGCGACACTTGCAGGGAAATCTTCTATCGCGAAGTTTTCTGCAACATCTGTGTATCTTGGCACTAATTTCATTGTAATTCCTATTGTTGCTGACTTATACCAACACGGTTGTCACCTACGCCATAAGCAACAATTAAGCTTAACTCTTGCATACTTAAGCCACTTTGCTCTTGCATTTCGTTAAAAAAAGCTTGGGCTGCATTTAGTGACTTTTTAGTTTGTAGGCCGCCGTCTATAATTTTATGGGCACGCAAATAATTCTCTACATCGCGTGATAGTAAAAATGTATCTTTACCAAGTGCTCGCAGCGCATAAGGCCCTGTATTTCCGCCTAAACGCGAACCATGCTTTTTTAAATATGCCCACAAACCAATAATATCGTCTGTCGGCCAATTAGCGATAAACTGGCTAAAACTGCCATGTTCCCCTGCTATTTCGTGGATCATGTAAGCATTTTCGGTAATTGTTTTTACTTTTTTATAGTTACGAACAATGCGCTCATCCGTTGCTTTTTGTTCCAGCATATCTGGTGGCATCATTAATAACTTATCAACGCTAAAATCCCAAAAAACCTCTCTAAAGCCTGCCCACTTATTATTTATGACTGACCAATAAAAGCCGCTTTGAAATACTTTTCGAGTAAATTCTTCAAGCCAATCGTCGTCACTTAACGTGCTTAGTTGTTTTTTAGATAGCGGTTTTGCAAGTAATAACTTAAGCATTTTTTCAGAGCCTTTTCGCTCTACCGCTCGCTTATAAATATCGCTAAATTTTTCCATACTAATTAAATACCTCACTACTTATATTGCTAGTGTACGAGAAAAGCACCTAATACGTAACCACCCCTCTTTTCGATGAATTAATCTGTATTTAGTCGCTTGACACCTAGACGGCTAAAATGCTTTAATCGCCGTAATTACCCTATTTAAATTGCACAGGTTTGTAAGTTTTACCCTACAAACAGGTGCAAAGGGCTAGAAGAGGTGCGTTATTCAGGTAGCGTATGTTAGGAGCGCAAACTCCAGTAAGCATACGTGAGGGGAATTAACGCCGAGAAGTAACCACTTTTGCGAGGTGTTTATTTCGGGCGACTAGGTTGAACCCTAGCGACTGTCACCAATAGCTGCTTATAAAAAGCAGCTTGTTAGTTTGGTGGAGAGCTTCTGGTCTTAAATATTAAGGCCGTGCGCCCTATTATTTTAAGCCCATTCGCTCTTCGAATTATTAGTTCGAACGACGTTAATGCGGCTCCTTCCATAAAGCTTTTTAACTCTTCGAATAATACCAATTGCATTAAATTAGTTATCGCTAAAATGATCACGTTTTTAATAAAATTGGTACAAATTATAAGTTCGTGAGAGATGATCAACAACTTCAATTTAAACGACTACTCACTGTGGACCGCGCTCGTAACGCCATTTGATCAACACGGCGATGTTGACTACAACACGTTAACTAAGTTGGTTAGCGATCAAGAAGCGGCACATAACGGTATTTTGCTACTTGGCAGTACGGGCGAAGGTTTAGCACTAACGCTAAAAGAGCAACAAGCCATTGTTGAGCACGTATGCCAGCTAAAACCAACAGTACCACTCATGGTAGCTGTGGGCGGTAGTAACTTAAAGCAACAAATTGAGTGGGTTAACTACTGTAATACACTCCCAATTCATAGCTTTTTACTTGGCTCACCGCTTTATGCAAAGCCTGGCGCTGTAGGTCAAACTCATTGGTTTGAAAGCCTACTAAATGCAAGCGCTCACCCATGTATGCTTTATAACGTACCAGGTCGAAGCGCTGTTAGCATCCCAGCGGCAACAATTCAAAACTTACAAAACAATAAAAATTTATGGGCGTTAAAAGAAGCGAGCGGCAGTATTGCTCAGTTTGAAGCTTACCGCCAAGCGGCGCCTAATTTAGCTATTTTTAGTGGCGACGATGCGCTAATGCCTTATTTTGCTCAAGCTGGCGCAAAAGGTTTGGTGTCGGTAGCTGCAAACGCATGGCCTGAACAAACTCACGAGTTTGTTAAGCGCAGTTTAAGTGGTCAACACCCTAATTTATTTGCCCAGTGGTCAAGCGCTATTAATAGCCTGTTTGCTGTCGCAAACCCTATTCCCGTAAAGGTACTGATGCATTTGCAAGGCCGCTTAAGCAGCCCGCAACTTCGTCCACCTTTAACACATCTTGAGTTAACTCAAACCGATTGCATCACAACTGCAAACAACACCATTTTATCTTGGCATTAAATACAGGTTTTTATAATGAGCTGGTTAGAACTATTAAATAATTTAGAATCGGGCGCAGTACGCGCAGCATCACAAAACGAAAGCGGCCAATGGCAAGCTAACGTAGAAGTAAAGCAAGGCATTTTAGAAGCCTTTAAAAATGGCACTAATACTGAGTTTGCAGGCGGCTTTGTTGATAAACATAACCTAGCTCCGCAAGAATTTAGTACTGATGATGGCGTTCGTATGGTACCAGGTGGCTCAAGTGTTCGCCGTGGTGCTTATGTTGCTAAAGGCACGATTATTATGCCACCAGCGTATGTAAACATTGGTGCATATATCGACGAAGGCACAATGGTAGATAGCCACGCATTGGTGGGTTCTTGTGCACAAGTAGGTAAAAACGTACATTTAAGCGCTGCAGTTCAGCTTGGTGGTGTGCTTGAGCCAATTGGTGCAAGCCCAGTAGTGGTTGAAGATGACGCATTTATTGGTGCAGGCTGTGTTATTGTTGAAGGCGTAGTCATTAAAAAAGGCGCAGTACTTGCCCCTGGCGTGCGTTTATCAGCAACTATTCCAGTATACGACTGCGTAAACGAGCGCCAACTTGATAAAGGCGAGCCAATCCCAGAGTACGCGATTGTAATACCGGGCTCTCGCCCTGCGTCAAACGAATGGGCGCGCGAGCAAGGCCTAAGCATGTCGTGTGCGTTAATAGTTAAATACCGCGACGAGAAAAGCGATGCATCGTTATTGCTTGAAGAGGTTTTACGATAATGAGCTTTTTGAGCACGCCTATCAAAACCGCTGTAAATACGATTACACAGCAACTTGATACACCTTTTTTTGTTTACGACCTAGATCAACTAAACACGCATCTTGCGCGTTTAGTTGCGCAAACCGATGTAAAACTGTGGTACGCGGTAAAAGCAAACCCACTGTCTAAAATTATTCAAAGCTTAGACAGTGCTGGCTTTAATTTTGACGTAGCAAGTAAAGGTGAGCTTGAGCAAGTACTAGCACAAGGTATTAGCTCGCAGCGCGTGCTCAACACAGGGCCTGCAAAAAGCCCTAAACAAATAAAACACTTTATTGAGCGCGGCGTGCGTATATTCGTAGCAGAAAGCCTCAATCAAGTACGTTGGTTAAACCAACAAGCGCAACGACAAAACACGCAGTTACAAGTATTACTGCGTGTACAATTACGTTGGCCTGAAGGTGAAAAAAACCCACTGGGCGGCGACAGCCTTACGCCGTTTGGTTTGGGTTGTAATGAATGGCAAGCACTCAATGTAGCTGACTACCCTGCGCTTAAATTTGACGGCCTGCATATCTTTCAGTGGGGCAACATGCTTAGCACGCAAAAACTAAGCGACTTGTGGTCACAAATGATTGCACCTCTTAGCCAACTTGCCAGCGATTTAAATATTAGCCTTAAAATTTTAGATTTAGGTGGCGGTTTAGGTATTCCTTATACACAAAACGAAGCAACACTTGATTGGGATGACTTGATTGCTGCGCTCGCTAAAATTAAAAATGATGCGGGTGTAGAAGAGCTATGGATGGAACTTGGTCGCTATGCCGTTGGCGAATGCGGTCATTACGCAAACCCAGTAGTAGAGCGCAAACAAAACTACAATCAAGAACAAGTAATTTTAAGCGGCGGTATAAATCACTTATTACGCCCTGCTGTTACCAGCCAGGACTTTCCTGCTGCATTACTGCGTGAATCCAATGCTAAAACTCAAGCGGTCACTTTATATGGCCCACTTTGTACAGCGCTTGACTGCTTGGGTGAACATAACTTACCAAGCGATTTAAATGAGCACGACTGGCTAGTGTTTAGCCAATGCGGTGCTTACGGCTTTACCGAAAGTATGCCGTATTTTTTATGCCATGAGCTAGCTGCTGAGTACACATTGCAAAACGGTACACTTACCTGTGTTCGCCAAGCCGAAAATGCCAGCCATTATTTAAGGTAACAAGTATGAGTAATACAACACACATTAGCCAAGAGAACATTGTAGTAGGGGAAGTTGCAAACGGCTTACCACTTACAATTCCTGTGTATCGTTTAAAAGGTGATGGCACAGGGCCAAGTGTTTACATTCAGGCCAATATGCATGGCGCTGAAGTGCAAGGTAACGCAGTTATTTTTCAGCTGCTTGAGCAATTAAAACACCTTAACCTTAATGGCGATATTACCCTTGTACCTTATGCAAATCCGATTGGCTGTAATCAAAAATCTGGCGAGTTTACCCTTGGCAGGTTCGATCCGATTACGGGCACTAATTGGAATCGCATGTATCACTACAATAAAAATTTAGTGGCACAGTTTGCACAAAATCATACTCAGTATGACGACGCTACATTAAAAAGTAACTTCAAACAGGCACTTATTGACGAAGTAGACAGCAAACTTAACGGCCCTGCTTATTTACTCAATACGGGTAAACGCATTGCGCTTAACTTACAAAAGCTCGCTCATCAGGCTGATATAGTACTCGATTTACACACAGGCCCTATTTCAAGCAAGCATCTGTACTGCCCAACCTATGCAACCGACAGCGCACGTTACTTTAATATTGAACATGTATTGCTTATTCCTAGTGATTTTGACGGCGCTATGGATGAAGCTAACTTTTGCCCATGGTGGCATTTAAGTGATGCGCTTAGCGGACAAGGTCGCGAATTATCAATAGCTGTAGAAGCATTTACTGTAGAGCTAGGCAGCCAAGAAAAAATAGACTTAAAAGAAGCATTAAACGATGCAAACAGCATTTTAAGTTACTTAAATCACAAAGGCGTATTACAAAACGCACCGCATACGCCAGCCAATATGACTCGTTATGCATGTAATTTAGATGACTACTTTGCTTATTACGCCCCTATTGGCGGCATGGTTGAATACTTAGCCCCACTTGGCGGGCACATTAAAGCTGGTGAGCCTATTGCCAATATTTTACGCATGGAGCGCTACTTAAGTGAGCAACCATTGCAAACACTTACTCTTGATTGCGATGCAATTGCTATTTTGCACTTTGCCTCAGCGAGTGTTAATCAAGGTACCGAGCTTTATAAGTTTTTTACTAACATATTTGAGCTTTAGCTCACCCTTCTCATTGCGTGAGAGTAATACCAATTGCATTAAATTAGTGATCTATTATAGCGATAAGGAAATAGCTTAATAACAAGGCTAAAATTATGGTACATAGTTGTTCTATATAAATAATTTTTAACGTAGTTAGTGAGTTATTTAATACGCTAGAATGATCATGTTTTTAACAAAATTGGTATAAATTAACTAAAGTAGTTAATTTGCATTAGAAAAGCGGCTTAGGCCGCTTTTCTTTTGATCTATATTTACTTTGTATACGTATGGACCTTGTTATGAATACAAATTCAGTAAAAGTTCACCGTTACATATGTAAAAAGACGTTATAATTAAATTAACGCATACAACAACCCAAACTCACAAGGAATTACAATGAGCTGGCGCCACTGGATAACTCTTTCTGCTTTAATTAGTACCGCTACCTTCGCACAAGAAGAAGAAGTTGCTACAAACGAGCAAGACAACGACATCGAGCTTGTAAAACAGTGTATTTTAAATGAAGTGATTGGTGGAGATGGCAAGCAAACTCTCGATGACTTGCGTAAAAAGTGCTCATCCCTTGAAGAAGACAAACAACTTACCGCGCTTGATAAACGCCAAGCTCGTGAAGAAGTCGGTAAAAAAAATAGAAACGTAATTACGCCACATAAGCGTAACTATATTTTACCGCTTTCGTATGTATCACACCCAAACGATCGTCCTTTTGATGGTTTTGACGAATTAACAGATGATAACGATGGTGAGCCACTAGACAACCTAGAAGCAAAATACCAGCTTTCAATCAAAGTGCCTCTATATGATGATTTTTCTGATGAAGACCAAGCCATATTTTTTGGCTTTACTCTGCAATCTTACTGGCAGCTTTATAACTCAGAAATCTCTTCTCCATTTCGTGAAACCAACTACGAACCAGAAATATTTTGGATAAACTACCTCGATCCAGAAAACGTATTATGGGGCGACGAAATGGCAATCGCATTAGGTATTTCGCACCAATCAAACGGTCGAAGCCAACCAAACTCACGTTCGTGGAACCGTATTTACGCAGACTTTATTTGGGAAAATAGGGGCTTTGTTTTTAGCTTTAAACCTTGGTATCGCATAGCTGAGGACGAAAAAGAAGATATTTTAGAAGCCAATGGCGACGACAACCCAGACATATACAAATACATGGGTTACTTTGAATTTAGCGGCGCGTATCGTTTTCATGACCATGAATTTAGCTTTATGACGCGTAACAATTTAAATTCAGATAATCGCGGTGCAATTCAACTCGACTGGTCGTTTCCTTTATGGGGTCGCGTTCGTGGTTATGCACAATACTTTAACGGTTATGGCGAAAGCTTAATTGATTACAATGCGGATGTAGAACGTATTGGTGTCGGTATATTATTAACCGATTTGCTGTAATACTTCCCTAAGTTTTACGCACAAAAAAGCCAAGCATTGCTTGGCTTTTTTGTGTTTTGAACAGCTAAACAGTTATTTTTTTACTACAAACTGCCCTTCAAATTCTGCAACCACGTTATCACCATCGTAAATAGTTACTGGCACTACGTAACTTGCTTTACCGTCGGTTTCTAAATCGCTTAACTTGCCCTTACAGGTTTGTATATCAACACAACCACGTGGGTCGGTAGTAAGCGGTTTTAAGTACTTAATGTTAGCATCGGCTAATACAATATTACCTTCAAGCCCAGCTTCTTTAAGTGCTAAGTACGTAGCGCCCCAACCTGTTAGCGTGGCCAAGCTATAAATAGAACCTGCAAACATTGTGTTATGTAGGTTTAAGTTAGCGTCTAGGTCGGCGCTGGTTGTAAATTGCCAATCGGTATAGCTTTCTACCTTAATACCCATCGCGTCACTAATTGGAATAGACTCACGCCACGTATTTTGTAGTACTTGCGTCCAATTAGGGTGACGAAACCAACCTGGCTCAGACGGTTTTTGCTTTACCATTTTAAAGTGTTGAACATCGCCATACGCTAAGTGCGCTTTTTCTTTTAATTCGTAACCGTGGCGTTTATAAAACTCAAGCGCTCGTTCGCGTGCAAACAATACAAGCTCGCCTGCGTTTTGAACCCATGCAATTTTTTCAAGCTCGTGCAGTAAGCGACTACCAATATGCTGGTTACGATTACCCTCTGCAACCGCCATATAGCGCACTTGTGCTTGCTCATGATTGTTAAAGTGCAAACGTGCTACACCTAGCACTTCGCCTTCTTTATTTTTTATAAAGCGGTGCTCAGAGTCTTGTTCCATATCGTCTTGTTCAGAGCCACGAGGCTCGCCCCAAGGCGCGCGTAATACTTGCCAACGCAATTGGTAATACGCTTGCCAATCTTCGCTACTTTGTGGGGTGCTTACCTGAAACATACATACTCCTGTTGTTATATAAGCCGTAAATAAAAGTCAAAAAAGGCTACGGCGCTATACTAATAGTATTGATTATCTACCAAACTAAAAAGCTTAAATAATTAAGTCCGTTGGTATTATTTATGGCAAATACCATACTCCATCTTAAAAAAACTGCAAATACGACTTTGGTGATGGCTGTAAAATAACGTAAAAAATAATGGCAAAGGCCATTGCGCTTTAACGTTGCTAGTTTATGCTGAGAATATGATGGAAAAAATCAATTATATAAATTCACTGACGGGTTTGCTGGGCGATCAATTTATTGAAAATAGCCACAGCATTGGTCAGTTAATCTATTGGCATAAATGCAGTGGCGATCACATTCAAGTACGTGAGCACGAGCCGTTACGCTGGTTACTGATTAACGACACTCTTCAATCTGTTATTGATTTAAATAACCCGGATTTATTACTTTTTCCACATTTATTATGCCTAGGTAAGCATTGGCAGGCTCTTAAGCCGCCACAAAAAGTGTTAGAACTAGGCCTCGGCGGCGGAGCAATTCGTAATTATTTACAATACAAATACCCTAAAGCACAAATAACATCGGTTGAAAAAAACGCTGATATTATTGATTGCTATACCCAATTTTTTTCGTCAAATAAAAATGAGCAACTGCTTTGCGCCGATGCGCAACAGATTTTAAAAAGTGCGCAAAATATTGATTGGATTATTTTAGATTTGTTTAGCCAGATAGATGCACCTCGATTTTTATTTGAAGAGGCATTTTATAAAAAAATTTACTCGGCTTTAAATAACAACGGTGTGCTATTTATTAACTTTTTATCGCAGCATGAGTCGCAATTAAAGCAACTTCAGCAGCTATTACTCGATGTATTTGGTTGTAATGTTAGCCCGCAAAAAATTACGGGCTATGTAAATCATATTGTCGTGGTAACCAAAAACTTAAACAGATAAGTTAAACGTAACGGGCCCATCGTTACACAAGCTTACTTGCATATCGGCACCAAACTCACCGGTGGCTATTGTAAGCCCCAACTCTTTAGCTTGAGCAACAAAGTACTCGTAAAGCTCATTAGCTTGGCTTGGCGTTGCCGCAGATGAAAAGCTAGGGCGCATACCCTTTTTAGTATCAGCCGCTAGCGTAAATTGCGAAACCACCAGTAACTCACCTTTAATATCTTTAAGGCTTAAGTTCATTTTGTCGTTTTCGTCAGTAAAAATACGATAATTACTTACCTTGTGTAAAAGCTTATCGGCCGTTTGCGTATCGTCGTGTTTTTCAACGCCCAGCAACAACAATATACCTTGGCTAATTTCACCTACTACTTGGTTGTTAATTTCTACTTTGGCATGCTTTACGCGTTGTATTAAACCTTGCATTTAAACTGTGTCCTTTACTGCTGGTTCATCATCTTCTAGTTCAAGTTCTGGTGTTTCTGGAATATCATTTGGGCTAATACACGCAGTAAATTCAGCGCCAAGCAAAACAACGACCCACGATAAATACACCCATACAAACAAAATAGGAATGGTTGCTACTGCGCCGTAAATAACTTCGTACGAAGGAAAATGGCTAATATAAAGTGCAAACCCTTTTTTAGTCAGCTCAAATAAAAGTGCCGCAAAAAAAGCGCCAGGTATTGCCGCTCTGAACGATACACGCGTATTAGGCACTAAGGTGTAGAGCATAATAAAGCCCACCATCGAAATCCCATACGGCAATAACTTTAACAAAAACCCGCTAAACCCAGGAATACCCTGATCAGCAAACGATACCAAAGATACAATATAAGAGGTAACACCAATACTCGCTCCGAGTAATACAGGCCCTAAGCTCAAAACCATCCAGTACACAGCAAATGAGATCATCATTGGGCGTTTTTTCTTAATTCGCCAAATTCGATTTAGTGTGGCATCTACATTACGTATTAACAGCAAGGCTATTGCAGCTAAAAAGCCAATACCTACCGCCGTCATTTGATTAGCGTTACCGGCAAAGGAGCTAATGTGCTCTCTAATAACATCGGTAGAGGTAGGGACAAAGTTGGTAAACAAAAAGCTCTCAATTTCCATGCGAGTAGATTCAAAGCCCGGAAAAGCTGAAAATATAGCAACACCCACCGCAATTAAAGGCACTAAAGAAAGAAGGGTTACGTAAGCAAGGTAACCTGCATTAACCGTTATTTGATCGTCTATACACCGATTAAAATACTGCATCCACCAACCAGGCTGCTGGCGTATAAAGGACTTAACTTGCTGTTTGTAATGTGAGAGCTTATCATTCATACAATTGACTTGTGCTTATATAGTTTTGATTATAATAACAATCAGCGCCATAATTTACAGCACTAACGCTCGTAAACAGGAATTCAAATGAAAAAACAAACATTACTCAGTGTTTCAATGCTTGTAGTAACACTTACTTTAACTGGCTGCCAATCAGCTTATTATTCTGCGATGGAAAAAGTGGGTGTTCACAAACGCGATATTCTTATTGACCGCGTAGAAGAAACCAAAGACTCGCAACAAGAGTCACAAGAAGAATTTAAATCGGCACTAGAGCGCTTAACTACTCTAATCGATTTTAATGGTGGCGAACTACAAGACACTTATAATCAGTTAAACGACGATTACGAGTCGAGCTTAAATGCCGCTAACGAAGTGTCAACTAACATCAATAAAGTAGAAGACGTGGCAGAAGCGCTATTTGATGAGTGGAGCGATGAGTTAGAGCAATACAAAAGCGCGTCACTTAAGCGTGAAAGCAGCAAAAAGCTAACCGCGACTAAGCGTCAATTTGATCAGCTATTACGCTCAATGCGCAGCGCAGAGAGTAAAATGGAGCCAGTATTAACCTCGCTTCATGATAACGTTTTATACTTAAAGCATAACTTAAATGCACAAGCGGTATCGGCTATTAAAGGTGAATTCACTAACCTTAAGCGCGATATTCAATTGTTGATGAACGACATGAACAAATCGATTGCCGATTCAAATAAATTTATTGAACAAATGAACAGCGCTGGCTAATCATTTGTTACTTTAAAAAGCCTGCTTAGCTGCAGGCTTTTTTATGTTAAAGGGAATACTAAAAGGGATTTACAATGAAACGCTTTTTAATCGCAACAATTCTCTTATGTATATTAACGGCCTGCGGTGCACCTAATAATATTAATCGTATTACCAGCTCTGACTCAGTTGTTGTTATTAATGATAAGAACGGCCGTTATAAAAATTTATACACAGGTGAAAAAATATATCCCACTACCTGTACTGAAAACTGCTACCCAGCTCACCCAGACTTACTATGCAAAACCGGCAGCGAAAACTGCCAGTACCAAGGCCAGCAAACTAAACCACAACTTAGCACTGGCTATACTGTGCGCTGGCTTGGCCACGCTAGTTTTGTAATTAACACACCAAATGGTCAAAGTGTGCTGTTTGATCCGGTAAAAAATCAGTTTGATTCTCCAGTCGCACTTGGCTTTAAACTCAGCGGTGGCACTTATCGTAAAGCAGGCGCTTGGCCTAGTGAGCAAGAACTGGAAAATATTGATGCGGTAATGTATTCGCATATTCATTACGATCATTTTAATAAAGCCGACATACAAAGCATTGGCAATAAACCTCGCTATTTAACACCACTCGGTATGGCCGACAACTTCCCTACCGGCGGTTTTAATATTAGCGAAATGCCGTGGTACTCAACAACCAACATTGACGACTTAGTTATTAACGCCGTGCCAGCTCATCATTTTAGCGCTCGCGTATTAGTGCCCTTTATTTACGAAGATAACAATAAAGACTTATGGAATGGCTGGCTGCTCGAACAAAACGGTAGCACCTTATTTTTTGCAGGCGATACAGGCTACTCAAAACATTTTAAAGACATACAGCAAAAATACGGCGATATCGATATTTGCTTAATGCCAATCGCTTCTTACTACAGTAAAGAAAGTGGTAAATTTTATCGTTACGTTCACACCACACCAGAAGACGCGCTCAACGCAGCACAAGAGCTTAACTGCAAAGTAATGATACCGTGGGGATACGGTAACTCAAGTTGGAAAATGGGCGACCACAGCAGTCATTCAGCCTTACTTCGCTTATTGCATATGTACAATAAAATGGATTCAAAAGTGCCGCTGTATATTTTAAACGAAGGCGAAAGTATTTCACTGTAACTATTCACTTAGCTGTTTTAAGATTGTTATTACATTAAGACGAATCGACAATAAAATTGAGAGATTAATGAAAAAATTAGCACTCGCCTTAAGCTTTTTATTAAGCACGCCAGCAATGGCTATTGATGTTGAACATACCTCAACTCCAATTACTATTGATGGCGTATCAGAAAGCGCATGGGATAAAGCCGCTTGGCACGACATGCCTTATTTAATGGATGGCACACTGCCAACAAACGATGCCGACTTTAAAGGGCGTTATCGTTTATTGTGGGATCAAAACTATTTATACCTACAAGCCGATATTGTGGATGATGTTTTAATAGATACACACGCAGATCCAACCTATAAATATTGGGATGACGATGCGCTTGAAGTATTTATTGATAGCGATGCATCGGGTGGTAATCATCAATTTAATCACACCGCATTGGCGTACCATATTGGCCTTGATAACCAAGCTGCCGATTACGGACCTGATAAAAAAGCCCATTTGTATACCGACCACCTAGTTAGTAACTGGAAGCGCAACACCACCGCGCCCTTTAACATCACCTGGGAAGTAGCGATAAAGCTCTACCCTAATAATTATAAAGAAGGGGCTAAAAACACCCCACTTACACTTAGCGAAAAGCAAGTAATCGGGTTTATGTTAGCGTATTGCGATAACGATGGCAGTGACGTGCGCGAGCACTTTATGGGCTCACACGAAGTACAACCAGTAAATGGCGACAGAAATCGTGGTTTTATAGATGCCGACGTATTTGGCAAAATAACCCTACTTCCTAAAAAGTAAGTTACTACCAATAAAATAATTGAACATGTATGTTGGGTTGAGCGAAGCGAGACCCAACGACCCCCCCACCAAAAAACACAGATACTTTGCATTATCGGCTGTTTCAGCTCTCTCTTTCTCTTCTCATTCCCTTCTCCTTGTGCAAAAGATCTTTAAGTAAATTATTCACAAAGAGGTTAAGAGGCGCTGCGCTTTTAGAGGTAAATATATTATGGAAATTTCATCTCAAAACAGTAGTCATATAATTTTTAACTAAATACTTTCAACTGACGACTATAGCTAATAGCTCTTATTTTCATCCACAAAAAAGCCGCTGTATTTTGCAATACAGCGGCTTTTAAAATCATTATTCTAAATTAATAGATTATGACTTAGGTGCACGACCCGCACGTTTACGTTCGTTTTCTGTAAGGTGTTTCTTACGGATACGAATGTTTAGTGGAGTAACTTCAACTAGCTCGTCATCATCGATGAACTCAAGCGCTTGCTCAAGTGAGTAGTTAAGGTGCGGAGAAAGCGTTTGCGCTTCATCAGTACCAGATGCACGTACGTTAGTTAACTGCTTGCCTTTAAGGGCGTTAACTGTAAGGTCGTTATCACGGTTATGAATACCGATAACCATACCTTCGTATACTTCAACACCGTGACCGATGAATAAACGGCCGCGCTCTTGTAAGTTGAATAATGCGTTAGTAAGTGCTTTACCAGTTGCGTTTGCAATCATTACGCCGTTCTTACGAACACCGATAGCGCCACCTTTATGAGGACCATAATGATCGAACGTATGGTACATAAGACCAGAACCCGAAGTAAGCGTCATGAAATCAGTTTGGAAACCAATTAAACCACGGCTTGGGATCATGAAGTCTAAACGCATACGGCCTTTGCCATCTGGAGTCATGTTAGTAAGTTCACCTTTACGTAGGCCAACTTGTTCCATAACAGAACCTTGATGCTCTTCTTGACAGTCAATAGTCACTGTTTCAAACGGTTCTTCTAGAACGCCATCTACAGTTCGTAAGATAACTTCTGGACGAGAAACTGAAAGCTCGTAACCTTCACGACGCATGTTTTCGATTAAGATACCTAGGTGTAATTCACCACGACCAGAAACACGGAAGCTATCTGGGCTTGCAGTATCTTCAACGCGAAGTGCTACGTTGTGTACTAATTCTTTGTCTAAACGCTCACGGATATTACGTGACGTTACAAACTTACCTTCTTTACCACAGAAAGGTGAGTTATTTACAGAGAATGTCATTGTTACAGTTGGCTCATCAACACTTAGTGGTGGTAATGCTTCAACGTTTCCTGGGAAACAAACTGTATCAGAAATCTTAAGCTCACCAATACCTGTTACAGTTACGATGTTACCAGCGTAAGCTCTATCAGTTTCGATACGCTCAAGACCTAAGTAGCTTTGTACTGCACCAATTTTACCATTACGTGTAGTGCCATCAGCACTGATAATAGTAACTTGTTGGTTAGGAGCAACAGAACCACGTTTAATACGACCAATACCAACTACACCAACATAAGAGTTGTAATCTAGTTGAGAAATTTGCATTTGGAAGTCACCTTCAGGATCTGCATCCGGTGGTGATACTTCTTCAACGATCATCTTGAACATAGGTTCCATGTTGTCTGATGGTTCGTCTAAATCTAGTGTTGCCCAACCGTTGATTGCTGAAGCGTAGATTACTTTAAAGTCTAACTGTTCGTCAGTCGCGCCAAGGTTGTCGAATAAATCAAAGATTTGATCCATAACCCAATCTGGACGAGCGCCTGGCTTATCAATTTTATTGATAACGACGATTGGCTTTAAGCCTTGCGCGAATGCTTTTTGCGTAACGAAACGCGTTTGCGGCATTGGACCTTCTTGAGCATCAACAAGTAATAATACTGAGTCAGCCATCGAAAGTACGCGTTCAACTTCACCACCGAAATCGGCGTGTCCCGGGGTATCTACGATATTGATATGGTAGTCATTCCAAGAAATGGCTGTGTTTTTAGCCAAAATGGTAATACCACGTTCTTTCTCAATGTCGTTTGAGTCCATCACGCGCTCTTCGTTACCGCCGCGTGTTTCTAATGTACCTGATTGCTCAAGTAGTTTGTCAACCAGTGTTGTTTTACCATGGTCAACGTGCGCGATAATCGCTATATTTCTTAACTGTTCGATGCTCATATATTTACTCAGAGAAATTAAATTCTCATTGATCCTGCAAGATCTACGCACTCATCCACGCTTTCGCGAGATGTCCCAGCATAGGATTTAAAAGGGCGCATATTATCCCTCATTAATGACATGGATGAAAGTTTATCCAATATAAATTTCAAAACTTTCTCAATACTTTTACTAAGTATCTGTTTTATATATGACAATTATATGAATTAAATTTCAAATTTTTTTTGAAAAACAGCCTTTTTGGCTATTTTGCTGATCTTTTTGGTACTCTTTTGCATTTAGGTTATGCTATTTCCGAGCGATTAAATTAGCAGCAAATTGTGCCCTGTAAATTTTGCACCAAAAAGGAAAATTTACGCACCAACATAGTGCGTTTGTACATTCCATTTTGATGCAACGATATTTTTTTAATTTATAAACAGCTAGTTATAAAAATGGCACAAAATCAGCTTAGTAAATCCCAAAGCAATTATGCAGCAATAACAAAACCCAATAGTTGGAGGACACATGTCACAATCGGTTTTAGATTTTATTAAAGAAAATGACGTTAAGTTCATTGATTTACGCTTTACTGACACTAAGGGTAAAGAACAACATGTATCTATTCCTCATCACCAAGTTGATGAAGACTTTTTTGAAGACGGTAAAATGTTTGACGGTTCTTCAATTGCAGGCTGGAAAGGCATAAACGAATCAGACATGGTATTAATGCCAGTTGCTGACTCAATCAAACTAGACCCTTTCACTGAAGAATCAACATTAATCGTACGTTGTGACGTAGTAGAGCCTTCAACGCTTCAAGGTTATGAGCGCGACCCGCGTTCTGTTGCTAAGCGTGCTGAAGATTACATGCGCTCTACAGGTATTGCAGATACAGTTTTATTTGGCCCTGAGCCAGAGTTTTTCGTATTTGACGACGTTAAATACAAATCAGATATGTCTGGTTCTATGTACAAAATTGATTCTAAGCAAGCTGCTTGGAACTCAGATAAAGAATATGCAGATGGCAACACAGGTCACCGTCCAGGTATTAAAGGCGGTTACTTCCCCGTTGCTCCTGTTGATGACTTCCAAGATTGGCGTTCAGCTACGTGTCTAGTCCTAGAAGAAATGGGCCAAGTAGTAGAAGCACATCACCACGAAGTTGCAACAGCAGGTCAAAACGAGATTGCTACTCGCTTTAATACAATGGTATTAAAAGCGGATGAAATTCAAGAAATGAAATATGTTATCCATAACATGGCTCACTTATACGGTAAAACAGCAACGTTTATGCCTAAGCCAGTTGTTGGTGATAACGGTTCTGGTATGCACTGTCACCAGTCACTTGCTAAAGATGGTGTAAACCTTTTTGCTGGTGATAAGTACGGCGGTCTTTCTGAAGATGCACTTTACTACATTGGCGGCATCATTAAGCATGCTAAAGCAATCAATGCTTTTGCAAATGCCTCTACTAACTCGTATAAACGTTTAGTACCAGGTTTTGAAGCACCAGTTATGCTTGCATACTCTGCACGTAACCGTTCTGCATCAATCCGTATCCCAGTGGTTCCATCTGAAAAAGGTCGTCGTATTGAAGTACGCTTCCCAGATCCAACAGCTAACCCATACCTTGCTTTCTCAGCAATGCTTATGGCTGGCCTTGATGGTATCAAAAACAAGATCCACCCTGGCGATGCTATGGATAAAGATTTATATGACTTACCAGCTGAAGAAGCAGCAGAAATCCCAACTGTTGCAGCATCACTTGACGAAGCACTATCTGCACTTAGCGCAGACCGTGAATTCTTAACTCAAGGTGGTGTATTCACTGACGACTTAATCGATGCTTACATCGAACTTAAATCTAAAGAAGTTGAAAAGCTTAACATGACAACTCACCCAGTTGAGTTTGAAATGTACTACAGCTGTTAATTTAGCTGTATAAAATATGTGTGTTCTCAAGCCCGCTTTGCGGGCTTTTTTAATGGTAAAATTAATCAATCTCCACTAAAGTTAAGTTACCGACAAAAATGCAGGGCTGCAGAGTGAACAACAAGATTTTATTACTATTAATTGCTTTAGGATTAAGCAATTATGGTTACGCTGGTGAAACAAAGATATACGCTTGGAAAGATAAAAATGGCGTATTAGTGTTCTCTGACACCCCTCATAAAGGTGCTAAAGAGGTAAAGCTTACCAGCCAAGATCTTAATATGCCTGCAACAAATACTGACATTTTTGACGAGCAACCCCAGCCCCAACAAGCGGCCTTTAGTATTGCCATTTCCTCACCTGATCATAACCAGACTATTCGTGAAAATACCGGCACTGTTTATGTTACTAGCCGAATAAAACCACGCTTTGAAACTGGTTTTACTATACAACTTTTTATTGATGGCAAAGCACATGGCCCAGCCAGTGACAGTTCAACCTTTGCAATAAGAGATGTAGAACGTGGTGAGCACACACTACAATTAAAGCTTTTTAATAGTAAAAACCAAGTTATTGCTATAAGTGAGCCCTGCATATTTTTTATGCACCGAAAAGGGCTAAACCTAAGTAACTAAATTGGGGCATTACTAAACGTGCAGCAGTGTATTTTACTATATAACTTGCTTGTAAATATCCACGCACTAAAATGGTGCAGCTATGATTAATAATAAAAACTTTAGCCCTGAGCTACTCGATGCTATTTGGCAAAATCAAACAACCGCTATTATGTTGCTTGATAAAAACTTCACCGTTGTCTATGCCAATACCAGTACTAGCGAACTGCTTGGCCTTGGTAACAAGCGCCTATTAGATCAGCCTTTCGATAGTCTTTTTAATTACCATTCAATCGATTTGCAGCGTATAGAACAATACTCATTAGTTGAAGGTGTAGATTGCCAGCAGCACAGAGCTGACGTGGTTTTTAGCGATTCTCGCCATGCAAAAGTAGCCGTAAGTACACGACAAATTAAGTTTGATGGCTCACTTTATATTTTATTTGAGTGGCGCCAAACTGATGACGAAATTAAGCACGACCAAGCGTCTAATCAAATGCATCAATACCAAGCAGCCCGAAATCTAATTAGAGGCTTAGCTCACGAAATTAAAAATCCTTTAGGTGGAATTCGCGGAGCGGCGCAGTTATTGCAGTATGAGGTTGATCAACAAGAAAGAGACCAATGTGCTGAACTTATCATTGAGCAAGCTGACCGATTACGCGAATTAGTAGATAGGCTTTTAGGGCCAAATCAGCTTCCGCAAAAATCGTATGGCAATATACATCAATCACTTGAATCAGTTGCACGACTAAGTACGTTAGATAATTGTTCTAACATTAGCTTGGTTAAGGATTACGACCCAAGCATTCCTGATGTATACATTGATCAAGGTAAAATTCAGCAAGTAGTATTAAACATTGTTCGAAATGCTCAGCAGGCGCTTGTAGATGGCGGTGAAATAACAATAAAAACCCGCATTAATCATCAACATCGTCGCCCAGGTAAAGCACCTAAAAAAGCCTTGTTGATCCAAATATCTGATAACGGACCAGGTATTGATCCCAGTGTACGTGAAACACTGTTCTACCCTATGATCACCAATAAAGAAGATGGCTCAGGGTTAGGACTCTCAATAGCGCAAACGCTGATAGATCAACATGATGGCTATATAGAATGTGATAGCTGGCCTGGACATACTGAATTTAATATCTATCTGCCCTTTGCAGATTAATGTTTGGAGTTTGCATGAAAACAGTTTGGCTTGTAGATGATGATGCTTCTATTCGATTTGTACTTGAAAAAGCACTAACCCGTGCAGGGTTTAACGCAGAAAGCTTTGCTAATGCGCAAGATGTATTAAGCGCATTAAAGTTTAGTCAACCTACTGTTTTAGTTTCGGACGTACGAATGCCTGGTATGGATGGCATGGCGTTGCTTGAGCTTATAGCAGAGCAAAACCCTGGGCTGCCAGTTATTATAATGACTGCCCACTCAGATTTGGACTCTGCAGTTAATGCATTCCAAAAAGGTGCTTTTGAATACCTAGCTAAGCCGTTTGATTTAAACGAAGCAGTGGCGCTAGTCGAAAGCGCATGCAGAGCAAACTCCACTAAAAAAACTAAGCGAAAGCAAGCTCCACCAAAAAGTGCCCACATTATTGGTGAAGCACCCGCTATGCAAGAAGTGTTTAGAGCGATAGGTAAACTATCGGCCTCTAGCATGAGCGTATTAATAAATGGTGAATCTGGCACAGGTAAAGAACTTGTCGCCAGCGCCCTGCACAACCATAGCCCACGTAAAGAAAATCAATTTATTGCACTTAACATGGCGGCCATTCCAAAAGAGCTTGTTGAGTCAGAGTTATTTGGCCACGAAAAAGGCGCGTTTACGGGCGCCGATAGCGTACGTAAAGGCCGCTTTGAGCAAGCCAATGGCGGTACACTATTTTTAGATGAAATTGGTGATATGCCACTTGATGTGCAAACACGTTTATTACGCGTTCTTGCCGATGGTGAGTTTTATCGCGTTGGTGGCCATCAAAGTATAAAAGTGGACGTACGCATTATTGCAGCTACGCACCAAAACCTTGAAGATTTAGTTAAACAAGGCAAGTTTAGGGATGATTTATTTCATCGTCTTAATGTTGTGCGCCTACGTTTACCTGCTCTTCGAGAGCGTACTGAAGATATAGAAAGCTTATCGCAACACTTTTTACATAAAAGCGCTAAAGAGCTACAAGTAGAAAGTAAAGTACTGAGCCCTAAAGCGACTGAGCAATTACGTTTATTTAATTGGCCAGGTAATGTACGCCAGTTAGAAAACACCTGTCGCTGGCTGACAGTTATGGCACCGGGTGAGCTTGTAAGCGAGCAAGATTTACCGCCGGAAATTCTGGATGCTTCACCAACCCAAGAAGAAGGTGATTGGTTAGATGCGTTTCAACAATGGCTTAATCAAGAGCTAAAAAAAGGCAAAGAAAATATTTGGCCTGACATTCAAGCTCAACTAGAAACTCGCTTAATAAAAACAGCCCTGGCTAATTGCTCTGGTCATAAACAAGATGCTGCTATAAAAATTGGTTGGGGACGCAACACGTTGACCCGAAAATTAAAAGAGCGCAATATTAGCTGATTAAACGCTTTTAACACATTTGGTTATTGATGAAGCTAATCGAACATATTCCATTATTCAAACAAATGGAAATTATAAACAGGCTGCACTTTTTTAAAGAATTTACGCTCAGCGAGCGCCAAGTCTTATTGGAGTCGTTCGGCCTGTTATATTTAGTAAGTCAGCATCAATTTTTATTTAAGCAATACGATAACGACAAGCGCTTGTACATTGTACTTAGCGGCGCATTATTATTATTTAAGCATAACCATTTACTAGAACTTGGCACTATAGAGCCCGGTGAATTTATAGGTGAAGGTGCCTTTATAAATAACCGAGAGCGCAGTACCAGTGCTCGCGCTAAAACCGACACCATAGTACTTGCCATTACCCCTGAAGCACTCACCCGCTTACCTAATGTTATCCGCGAAAAAATTAAAGACCGAATTATTGAAGGTATGAGCCTGCGCATTGCCAAATTAAGCGAGCATATAGAAATCCACGGTTAGAGACTGTTTATATCCCCAAGTTGATTCTAGCTGCTACCTTTGAGTTGCACTCAACGTTTATGTATAAATATATGCAGTCGGTTACTGACACGTACTTAATAAAATGGCTAAGCACACTAAAACTATATTTTTGATAAATAGCAAATCAGCTAATTTGGCTATCTAACCAAGCATCAACACTTTTGCGAGTATATAAAACTTCTTTAAATAAACGATGACGTTCAAATTCAAGTTTTGTTTTTCTCGTGGCATCACCACTAACTAAACGGCTATGGGTATCATTGAATTTTGAAATTACAGAAAAACCGCGCTCACCTTGATCAGCTTGCTTTTTTACAGAATTAGCAAGGTGCTCTCTAACATCGTCAGCAGTTAACATACCTGAATTATCTAATCCCATTAGCTCTTTTTTCATTGCTAATCTTACGCCCATTTCCTACTCCATTTAATGAAAAATATTTATTCCGCCAAAGTTTTAGCAATTAGCAGGCCATACGTAAAATTAACTGCTGCAAAGATTACTCTTCAATTGCTTCAGTTTTTTTAAAGACAGATAAAATACATAAAAACTTTCGTCGTTATTTCCCTATTACAATTAGCTAAAGTTACTTGCTTTGGTGCAAAAGTAGCTGCAAGCCTTTATACTACAGCTTGTGCGTTACCCCACCGAGAGCAAATATGAACGAAGAATACATAGAAATAGAATTAGAAGAAGAGCCGATTGAGCTCTGTAAATTATTAAAAGTACTAAACTTAGTTGAAGGTGGCGGCCAAGCTAAAAACCTAATTACTGAAGGCTATGTGGGTGTTAACCATGAAATTTGTACAATTAAACGGAAAAAATTATACAGTGGTGATGTACTAGAGTTTGATGATGAGTTTTTTAAACTCTCACTAAGTGAAGATGCAATCCCTGTAGAAAAACCTGCGGTACAAACTCAAGCAGAGTCAAAGCAAGTTGCACCACAACCAACAAATCAACCAGCTAAAAGTAAGCGTAAGCGAACTAAAAAACCAAAAGTAGATGATAAAACAGGTCGTCGTCCTATTTCATTTGGTTAAGCATTTAAAAGCACTCTTTTTATATAAAAAGGCCAACTTGTATAGTTGGCCTTTTTACTCTTTAATAACCTAATTAATAATAAAAACAAGGTTATAAAATGTCTGTAAACACACCTAAAAATTGGTTTAAACCCGTTGTATGGGCGGCACTCGTATGGAACTTACTTGGCGTTATTGCATTTGCTATGCACATGATGATGACACCCGAAATGATAGGTAAACTTCCGTTAGATCAACAAGCTGCCTACTCTGACATCCCTCTTTGGTCAACCATTGCATTTGCTGTAGCTGTATTTGGAAGCACTTTGGGTTGTCTGTTTTTACTTGCTAAAAACGCGCTGGCAACACCTACTTTTTGGCTATCGCTCGGCGCTATTTTAATTCAGCAATATTATAATTTTGTGGTCATAAATAGTATTGAGCTACTTGGCGCAAGTGCGGTATTTATGCCTATTTTTGTAATCATTATTGCCATCGCTTTACTTTGCTTGAGTATTAAAGGTAAGCAACAAGGTTGGTTACAGTAATTAATAAGGGTCGAAATAACTTTTGACCCTATCTCTTCTTTTAAATCATCTCTTGAAATTAAATTTTTCAGCATCATCTCTACTATAATAACTGTATAAAATTCGTTCTCTAAACGCGATTTTTTACACTGGTATGTACTTTGCAACTCGAACACTACAGAGGTCACTCTTCAAAACATTTTTATAATTCATAAAGGGGCAAATAATGAATAATAGTTTCGATACCCAACATCAGCTCACAATAAATGGTGAGCAATATCATATTCATTCTCTAAAAGGACTTGGCGACAAAGCGAAACGATTGCCCTTTTCCTTAAAAGTACTACTTGAAAACCTTCTTCGTAACGAAGATGGCGTAAATATAAAAGAACAAGACATTCAAGCCCTTCTTAATTGGGATCCTCAAGCAAAGCCTGCATCTGAAGTTGCCTTTACCCCCGCCCGTGTTGTTATGCAAGATTTTACCGGCGTACCCGCTATTGTAGATTTAGCCGCGATGCGTGACGCAATGGAAAAGCTAGGTGGAGATCCTGCAAAAATAAACCCGTTATCGCCTGCTGAACTTGTGATTGACCATTCGGTACAAGTAGATGGCTACGGAAATGATGGTGCATTTGATTTAAATGCAAAACTTGAGTACGACCGAAATAAAGAACGTTATGAATTTTTACGTTGGGGACAAACCGCTTTTGATAATTTAAAAGTAGTGCCACCAGCAACCGGTATTGTTCACCAAGTAAACCTAGAATACTTAGCGCGCGTTGTTTTTAATGAAGAGCGCGACGGCAAAAAATTCGCTTACCCAGATACGCTTGTAGGGACTGACTCTCACACCACCATGATTAATGGCTTAGGCGTGCTTGGTTGGGGTGTAGGCGGCATTGAAGCTGAAGCAGCCATGCTTGGTCAGCCAATTAGCTTACTCATTCCACAAGTAGTAGGTATGAAGCTAAGCGGACGTTTACCTGAAGGTACTACCGCAACCGATTTAGTGTTAACAGTAACCGAAATACTGCGTAATCATGGGGTAGTGGGTAAATTTGTAGAATTTTATGGTGACGGCCTTGCCGACCTACCACTTGCCGATAGAGCAACCATAGCCAATATGGCACCAGAATACGGCGCTACGTGTGGTATTTTCCCAATTGATGATGAGACCATTAACTACCTTCGCTTAACAAACCGCGACGAAAAACACTTAAAAGTAATTGAAGATTACGCTAAGCATCAAGGCTTATGGCGTAACGATGGCGACGAAGCTAATTATACCGATACACTTGAGCTTAAATTAGATGACGTTGTACCAAGCCTTGCAGGCCCTAAACGCCCACAAGATAGGATTGCCTTAAACGAAGCTGGCAAAGTTATTGGCGATCATTTAAAAGGCTTCCAAGACGAACGTATGGCTCGTCGTGATAAAAGCGATGAAGAACAAGCTCGTATTGAGAGTGAAGGGCCGACAACAAATCCAGATGAGCCAGTTAACGAAGCGCAGTTTATGGGTGCCGCTAAGGTTAAATTTAAAGGCCAAGAGTTTGAGCTAAACGATGGCGCTTGTGTTATTGCCGCAATTACCAGCTGTACCAACACCTCTAATCCAAGTGTTATTTTAGCTGCTGGTTTGGTTGCTAAAAAAGCGAAACAGTTAGGCATTAATGTAAAACCTTGGGTTAAAACATCACTTGCTCCAGGCTCAAAAGTAGTTACCGACTACCTAGAAAAAGCAGGCCTGATGGATGACCTAGAAAGCCTAGGCTTTAACTTAGTTGGCTACGGCTGTACTACGTGTATTGGTAATTCAGGGCCACTTGCAACTGAAATATCAGACGCGATTCAAAAACATAAATTAGTAGTGAGCTCTATTTTATCGGGTAACCGTAACTTTGAAGGGCGTATTCACCAAGATGTTAAAATGAACTTTTTAGCCTCTCCTCCGCTTGTCGTAGCTTATGCCATTGCAGGTAGAACCGATATTGACGTATACAACGAACCCCTTGCTCAAGATGCTAACGGTAACGATATTTACCTTAAAAACATTTGGCCAAGCGTTAAAGAAGTAAGTGACTTAGTTAAAGAAACCGTAACTAAGGAAATGTTTGAAAAAAGCTACGCTAACGTTTACGAAGGCGATAGCCGTTGGCAGCAAATTAAAATACCGGATGGCAAACTTTACGATTGGGATGATGCATCTACCTACATTAAAAAAGCACCCTTTTTTGATGGTATGAAAGTAGAACCACCGGGCATTCCTTCTATTGAAGGTGCACGTTGTTTAGCTAAACTTGGAGATTCAGTAACCACTGACCATATTTCTCCAGCGGGTGCTATTAAAGCAGAAGCGCCAGCAGGTTTATACTTGCAAGAGAAAGGTGTAGATAAAGCGCAATTTAACTCGTACGGCTCACGCCGTGGTAATCACGAAGTAATGATGCGCGGCACGTTTGCTAATGTGCGTCTTAAAAACTTACTAGCTCCTGGTACTGAAGGTGGCGTAACACGTACTCAGCCTGGCGATACGCTAGAGAGTATTTATGATGCAGCAATGGAGTATCAAAAAAATAATACTCCACTCATTATTTTAGCGGGCAAAGAATATGGCACGGGTTCATCTCGTGACTGGGCTGCTAAAGGCTCACTTTTATTAGGCGTTAAAGCCGTTGTAGCACAAAGCTATGAACGTATTCATCGCTCTAACTTAATTGGTATGGGTGTATTACCGCTGCAATTTAAAGAGGGTGAAAGCTACGAGACACATGGGTTAACAGGGCAAGAACAATTTGATATTGATGGCCTGTACGATAAAACCGATGAAGTTACCGTTATTGCTACAAATGCCGAAGGTAAAAAAGTAACCTTGAGTGCAGACGTACGTATTGATACCCCTAAAGAGTGGGATTACTACAAACACGGCGGCATTTTACAATATGTACTGCGTAATATGCTCGACTAATAAAAACAGTAGCTAATACATCTAAAAGCCCAGCTTAGTAATAAGCTGGGCTTTTTTATATGTGTTGTTTGTTGTCTTAAATCAATGCTAAGCATTTAAAGCGTGCCTACTGAGGTAACTATGTCGCAAACAATGATAATTAGGCTGCTTAAAACATCAATAATGCTTGGGTTGTGCCTTATCGTGACTGGCCATACTTTAATTGTGTCGAACTACTTTACTGTCGAGCATGGTATTAAAGGAATAATTACAGCGGCGGCATGCATTGCTGTAGGCGTGCTGCTGTCGCTTCCCACTAAAATATATTTAACAGTATTATTGATGGAAGCCGAAAAACGTTATTTAAAAAACCATAAAAGCACTCACTCTAAATAATTAAAGTGCACTTAAATTATTAATTTCTTTATTACGTTTTTCTAGTTTGTCTTTTACATTTTCGGCGTCATTAAATAGCTTTTTAACCGAATCTGGGTTCAAAATACTGATCCCCTCTGGTGCAGCCGATATTGTGTTTGGAGTTGAAGAGGTATTTAAAATAGACGTGTCTTCTGCAGCAATAACTGTAATATCTTTAGGATCGAGTTTTACTTCAATACTTTTTACATGCGGGTTAGGTGTATCAGAAAAGTGCCATTGGCCTGTTTCGTCTTGCCACTTAAAAATTTTACCACTTGAGGTAGCATTTGCAGCAATTGGTTCATCAGAAATACTGCTCGCAATTTTATCGCCAGCTTGCTGAACGCCCTGCACTGCTTGGTCCAAAGTACTGCTAGATAGCGCGACCATTCTTTCTTTAATTTGCTGAGATTCACTGCTAATTGATGATGCAGAAAGCCATGTTTGACCATCGGGCTTTTTTAGATAAAACAAAGAGATGACTGCAATAGCCATAATTGATATAGCTAAGTAGGTAAAGTATTTCATAGCGTTCCTGCTTTAATTAATCCTTTAATGCCTTGAGTCTAATAAAAAATACTTAATTAGGCAATTTTTTGTACCCGAATAAAAGAAAATAAAAACGCAGCCGAAGCTGCGTTTTTATTTGCGATTTAACTGCATCGTAGTGACGTTAAATACCGTCACCATCCATGTGCAGTCCACATTCTCGGTTTAAGCCAAAAAAGCGAGTTTCTTCCTCTGTCATTCCTGGTTCTAACTTACGTGTTGTATGTACGTCACCCATCGATACATAACCTTGTTCCCATAATGGGTGGTAAGGTAAATCGTGCTTAGTCAGGTACTGATACACGTCGCGGTTAGACCATTCAATAATCGGGTACACTTTAACGGTACCACGGCTTATTTCTACAAACTGTTTATCAGCACGTGTAGATGATTGATCGCGACGCAAACCACTAAACCACGTGCCCGCTTCTATCTCTTTAAGTGCGCGGGTCATCGGCTCAACTTTATTAAGCTGGTTATATTGCTTAATGCCGTCCTCGCCTTGCTCCCACAACTTACCAAACTTAGCTTCTTGCCATGCAGGGCTTAGCTGCGCTCTATACACCTTTAAGTTAAGTGATAAACGCTCACTCATTTGTTCAATAAACTGATACGTTTCAGGAAATAAATAGCCTGTATCGGTTAATACAACGGGAATATCTGGACGTTGTGAGGTCATTAAATGCAGCATTACTGCCGCTTGAATACCAAAGCTAGATGATAAAAAAGCCGTATTAGGCAAGTTATCAAGCGCCCATGCAACACGCTGTTCTGCGCTCATATTCGCTAGCAAACCATTAGCATCAGCTAACATAGCCGCTTGGCTTTGTTTATCTAGCTGTAAAATGTTTTTAAATTCACTCATGGTAAATTCCAAACCTCACCAGCGCTTTGGCGCTGGTATTTAATTAAGCGTGAAAATCGGTTACTGATACTTTTACTTCAGCAACTATGCCTTTGCGTATAACAAAGTCACCAAAACACTCACCTTCGTTACGCTCTTTTGCCCATTGCCCAATGAGCTTATCGAATGCTTCTAGGTAAACGTGTTCGCCTACGTTCTCAAGGTACAATTTAGGAATACGTGTACCTTCTAAATTACCACCTAGGTAAACGTTGTACTTACCTGGGCCTTTACCCACTAAACCAGCTTCTGCAAGCATTGCGCGGCCACAACCGTTAGGGCAACCTACAACGCGCATAATAATGCTGTCATCTGGTATACCGTGCTTGGCAAGTAATGCTTCAGTTTTTTCTACTAGGCTTGGTAAGTAACGCTCTGCTTCGGCCATTGCAAGTGGGCACGTTGGCAGTGAAACACACGCCATAGAATTTTTACGCTGCTGCGAATCTTTGTCGTCAATCAGGCCATGACTACGAGCAATTTCTTCAATCACGGCTTTTTGATCTGCAGGTACGCCAGCAATAATTAAGTTTTGGTTTGCCGTCATACGCATGTCACCTTGGTGAACTTCTGCAATTTTACGACAACCTGTTTTAAGCGGTTTGCCTGGGTAGTCTAAAATACGACCACTTTGAATGAATAGCGTTAAGTGATGCTTACCATCAATGCCTTCAACCCAACCAATGCGATCGCCTCGGTGAGTAAACTCAAACGGACGACTTGGTGCAAACGTAACGCCTGAGCGTTTTTCTACTTCTGCTTTAAATACATCAACACCTACACGGTCTAGTGTGTATTTAGTTTTTGCATTTTTACGGTTTGAACGATTACCCCAATCGCGCTGCACAGATACAACATGCTCTGCAATTTTTAAGGTATCTTCTAGCGTAATAAAGCCAAAGTCATCAGCCTTACGCGGATACGTAGCCGTATCGCCGTGCGTCATGGCAAGGCCACCGCCCACTAATACGTTAAAACCAACAAGCTTGCCGTTATCAGCAATTGCCACAAAGTTTAAGTCATTCGCATGCACATCAACTTCGTTGTTAGGTGGAATAGTTACCGTTGTTTTAAATTTACGCGGTAAGTAATTAGACCCTAAAATTGGCTCTTCTGTGGTTTCTGCTTTTTCGCCATTTAACCAAATTTCGGCATACGCTTTCGTTTTTGGTAATAAATGCTCAGAAATTTTTGCAGCCCAGTCGTAAGCTTCTTGATGTAACTCAGACTCAACTGGGTTAGTAGTACAAAGCACATTACGGTTAACGTCACCCGCTGTAGCAATAGAGTCTATACCTACGCTATCAAGCATTTGGTGCATGCCTTTAATATTAGGCTTTAATACACCATGAAACTGAAACGTTTGACGCGTTGTTAAACGAATACTGCCGTAGCTTGTTTTGTCATCTGCAAACTTATCGATTGCTAGCCACTGCTCTGGCTTAATAATACCGCCAGGCATACGTGCACGTAACATTACATTATGTAGCGGCTCTAGCTTTTGCTTAGCACGCTCACCACGTATATCGCGGTCATCTTGTTGGTACATGCCATGAAAACGAATTAGCTGAAAGTTGTCGGCAGTAAAACCACCGGTAATCTCGTCTTTTAAATCTTTTTCTATGGTGCCACGTAAAAAGTTACTTTCTCTTTTCAAACGTTCGTTATCAGAAAGTTTTACGTTTTTATCTTGTTCGCTCATTTTAAATCCTAAATTTGTTACAGTGACGGCTGCTAGCTGTTAAATAAAATAAGAAACGTGATTAATACACGTCTTTCTGATAGCGGTTTGCGCTACGCAAATCTTTTAAATATTGCTCTGCGTCTTCATTGCTCTTGCCTGTGTTTTCTTTAACGATATCAACCAAGGCGTTGTGTACATCTTTTGCCATGCGATTTGCATCGCCACAAATATAAAAGTGAGCGCCGGCTTCTAACCACTCAAACACGTCTTTACTGTTACTGCGTAATTTGTCTTGTACGTATACTTTTTCTGCTTGGTCACGGCTAAATGCAACATCTACTTTGTTAAGTAAACCCGATTTTAAATAACCCTGTATTTCTACTTGGTATAAAAAGTCTTGAGTGAAATGTGGGTTACCAAAGAACAACCAGTTTTTGCCTTGTGCTTCACGCGAATCACGCTCTTGTAAAAATGCACGGAACGGCGCTATACCCGTACCAGGACCAACCATAATCACCGGTGTATCATCGTTAGTTGGTAGGCGGAAATTGTCGTTGTGTTCGCTAAATACTTTAACTTTACAACCTTCTTCTGCACGACGAGTTAAGTAACCAGTACAGCCACCTAAATGCTCGCTATCAAATGCATCAAACTGCACTAGACCTAGTGTTAAATGTACTTCGTCTTCAACTTCGCTTTGGCTAGATGCAATTGAGTACAAACGAGCTTGTAGTTTACGTAAGCAATCTACTAATGTTTGCGCATCAAGCTTTGCTGGGTTTTGGCGAATCACATCATATATTTGACGAGGCTCAATGTATGCGCGCATTGCCGTTTTATCTTCTACAAGCTTTAATAATTCAGGCGTACCTGTTGCTGTTGCGTATTTTTCTACAAAACCTGGGTACGACTGAGTCAACTCTAGTTTTTCAATAAGTGCATCGCGTACGCTTAGCTCTTCATCACCTACTTTTACAATGCTTGTTGCATCAATTTGAGTAAGTGTAAGTACTTCATCAACTAATACATCGTCATTTAAAAAGTACACACCTAATGAATCACCTGGCGTGTAAGTAATGTCAGAACCTTCAAGCGAAATTTCAACGTGACGTACATCTTTAGTCGAGTCGCGACCGGTAATTTTTTGAACAGTTAATAGCTCTGCTTCAAATGGATTTTGTTTTGTATATTGGCTTGCTGCAGAGGTAGGAGCGCCAAATGGCATTGATACAACTTGACCACCAGCGGCTTCTTGCTGCGCTTTTAAATCAGGTTCAAATGCATCAACTGCACCGGCGATCCACGTAGCGGCTTCATCTTCGTAATCTACATCTAAATCAGCACGTTGATAGATAGTTTGTGCACCGAGTTTATTTAAACGCTCTTCAAAATCTTTTGCTGTCTGGCAGAAAAACTCATAGCTAGAATCACCTAAGCCAATAACCGCTATTTTCACATCGTCTAGTTTTGGCGCTTTTTTAGTGGCTAAAAATTCGTGGAGTGTTTCTGCGTCTTCTGGTGGCTCACCTTCGCCGTAAGTAGATACAACGATAGTTAAAAACTTTTCTTTTTTCAGGGCTGTTGGTTTGTAATCTGACATGCTAACAAGCTTAACTGCTAAGCCTCGCGACTCAGCCTGCTCTTTCATTTTGGTAGCTACACCTTTTGCGTTACCTGTTTGCGAACCATATAAAATAGTTAGCGCTGCTGCATCACCCGCAGCCGGTACGCCTGCCGTAGGAGCACCTAACGCAGCTGAATTAGCATTTGCAGCTAAGTAACCACTTACCCACGCTTGTTGAATTGGATTAAGTTCAGCCACTAAACCTTGCAGCTTTTGTACTTGATCTTGCGATAGCGGGCTTGCCGCAGCATTTAGTTGACCTAACAACATGAATCGATTCCCCATAACCCTGAAAATTAAACACAACACACTTTGTGTATTGTTAAAAATGAGTTTTACCTCATCCAGAGTGTATCTGTTGAGGTTTTCTAAGTATGCAGGATAACGGGCTAAGCATAGATAAAAAAAGAATAGAATCTGCTTTGATATTCCATTTAGTTATTAATTTATAAAAATACCTTCAAAAACAGTTTAAAGAGTAATTATTGCCTTTTACTGCACTTTAAATTAACAATTTTGTAACCAAACTAATGTAGGGTATATTTTACTTTCAAAGTAAAAATAGGAACAATCATGTTACACGGGAAATATAAAAACAAATTAATTAGTACCGCTTTGTTACTGGGCTCATTACCTGTAATGGCCAATGTAACTAATGGCGGCTTTGAGCAATGGTCAGGTAATACACCTGATGCATGGACAACAATAGATGGCGGAATTAGCCTTTCACGATCCACCAGCACAGTTAAAAGTGGCAGTAGCTCTGCTGCTGTAAATGTAACTACAGGGTCGCAAAGTAACACCGATTTATTACAACAAGTTACTGTAGAAGCAGGTAAAACCTATAACTTTTCGGCTGATGTTTACCACACCGAAGGTAAAATTAAAGCGCGCTTATATGTAGATGGCTATCAAGGCTATTCAAATCAAGCACAAACTAACCAATGGCAAACAATTAGCCATAGCTATACAGCAAGCAGTGATAAAACAATTAGTGTTGGGCTTAGGTTTTACGATGTAAGTGGATTTGATGGCAGCGAAACCGTATACGTAGATAACTTTTTACCAAATACTGATGGCAACGCATCAACAAGTTGCACCGACAATAGCCTTACTTTAACGCTTAACACCGATAATTACGGTAGCGAAACTAGCTGGGCCGTTAATAATAATCAAGGTAGCGCTGTTGCTAACGGCAGTGGTTACGCATCAAACACTCAGTATGATGAGCAAATATGCCTAACTGATGGTACTTACACACTTGTTATTAGCGACAGTTACGGCGATGGTATGTGTTGTTCAACAGGTAGTGGCAGTTATGCACTTAAGCAAGGCTCTACCACACTTGCTAGCGGTGCAAGTTTTAATAATACAGACAGCACGGCATTTACTTTAGGTAGTGGCTCTGGTGATGGCGGCGGGACTAACCCAACACCCACTGGCTACTATGTTACTGCTCAAGGGTTATCAGGTTATGCACTAAAAACTGAGCTTTATAATATTATTAAAGATCATAATGCACAGGGTTACTCGGCTATTTGGAATTTTTACGACTCATCTGCACGTGATAAATACTTTGAAAACGATAACAGCATTTTAGATATGTATAGCGAGAAACCAAACGGCTCAGATAGCTACAATTATACTGCGGTGAGTGACCAATGTGGTAACTATAGTGGAGAAGGCGGCTGTTACAACCGTGAGCATTCATTTCCTAAAAGCTGGTTTGGCGGCACTATTGAGCCAATGAACTCAGATGTGCATCATATTTACGCAACCGACGGTTATGTAAACTCAAAACGTAGTAACTTCCCATTTGGTGAAGTAGCAAGCGCTTCATTTACATCAACCAACGGAAGTAAATTAGGCTCTGCCGCAAGTTCATTAAATTACTCAGGTACTGTATTTGAGCCAATTGACGAATTTAAAGGTGACTTTGCTCGCGCTTATTTTTACATGGCAACGCGCTACGAAAATGTAATAGGCACTTGGCAAACCAAAACGACCTCAAGTAATGCAGTGCTTAATGGTTCAAGCAACCAAGTATTCGAGAACTGGGTTGTAGCCATGCTGCTTAACTGGCATAACAGCGATCCTGTAAGCCAAATGGAACTTGACCGTAACCAAGCAGCCTTTGAATTTCAAGGTAATCGTAACCCGTATATCGACCATCCTGAATTTGTAGAAATGATTTGGTAAAAGTTAGCAGTTAAAACATAAGCCTTTGCAATTGCAGAGGCTTTTAACCTTTAGTGTGTAATATTTTTTAAAAACATGATGATTTAAGCTAATTATAAGAAACAGTTGCGATAAGTGACTTTTCAGCTCTGTTTTTCATCAACGTTAAAAGTGAATGATGAAAATCTTGAAATATCACCTCTCCCCATATTCGTGAATAAATACCAAAATTTGTATTGTCTTGCACGGTCGTTTTTAAAGTTAAAATTGTATTGCCGCTTTTATCTTCACTTAGCTGATAACCACCGTAAAGTGGGGAAAAGTATTCACCGCCAAGTTTTACGTGTTTATCGAGTGCGTCATCGGGAATAGCATCTGGGTCTATGTCAAATCTATAAAGCATCTGTTTATTTGGTTGCCAGTCGGTTATTACTTCTTTAAACACAACGCCTTTTTGCCAAGTGCTTGTACGAACAGCCCCGATACCGCTTGCATTCATACTGGCCTCTAATGGTTTAGGTACACCTATTAATTGGGTAAGCGAAAATGGCAACTCTTGTGGCTCTATTGTGCTTACATTTGCAAGCTGCTGCCATACACGATTTATAGGTGCTTCAATAACTATAGAGTTGGTGACTTCGTACGTTTTTGATAAATTTAAAAAATTAACTTCAATAGGTGAAAGTAATACAGGAAGCAAAGCAATTGAAAGTAAAGAACGGTTAGCATTTTTTGTTTGACGATTATTAATAAAGCCTGCCAGTAAACCGCCAATACTTGCAAAGAGCATAAAGGCAGGTAATGCCATGGCCACACAAATACTGCCTTCAAGTAAAGTAATTACACTTACAAATAAAAAAACAAAAATAGGCTGCCAAGCAATCGTGACCATTTGCCTTTTAGTTAATGTTTTTGAGCTCTTAAATTCAAAGTGAACACGAATATAACCAATTGCAACGGGCACTAAAAACATAAATGATATAGAGACTAGGCTACTTAAATTATAAGTATCAAGTAGCTCTATAAACAGCCGCATAAATATGCCGTAAAGCGTACCAAGTAAAATACCAATTGATTTAGGGGAGTTGAGTTGCATGTCTATTCTTTATTGTTATTAACAATCAGAAAGTAACAGAAGTATTATTCCACCACAAATAAAACAATATTAACGGCTCCTGCAAGCAAATAGCTTGAAATAAAACGGCTTTCACAGCCACTAAGACTAAAGGATAATAACCTGCCATTAACACTATTTCCCGCTATAAACAGTGATCAAATTCTTTAAAAATAAAAACAAGCCATTGATTTATAGTAATTTTAAATCATTTTGTGTAGTTTTATAATTTTTAACGTAAAGCTGATTGTCAGATTAACTGTATTAAAAACAACCATGCACGACCTTTTGCCTATACATAGCAGCCTAAAAGCTGATCTACCCTGCATATTCAATATTCATTTGCTTTAACAAAAGCCGTATTTATTTGATTAAGCAACAATGTTGCAGGAGAACGCATGCAAACTACACCACCCGGTGATGCACCATCAAACACGCACAAGAATGCTCAAAGCTACGAGCAGCTTCACAAACCGAGTTCAGAGTTTAATACTCGCGACGAGTATCTCGAACATGAATTACAGATTATGCAGCCTAAACGCTGGCGTCCTAATTTACCGTTTAGAGATTACCGATTTGAATTTGAAGACACCATTCCAGCAATGGCGGGCACTATTGGTAAAGTCGTTATGGTGGGTGCTATTGCGGCAACATTTGCAGCGCCTCTTGGATTAAGCGATGCCTTTGTTTTAGAAAACGTGCGCTACGAATTACTCATTGTTTCTATTTTTATCATTTTATTTTCAGGCTTTATTTTACCCACGGCCAACTTAGCCGGTACTCACGGCCCGCTTATTCCGTTAATTCCTATTGTTGTTGCTGCTGGCGGTCACCCTATGGCGTTTGGCTTACTCATTGGTGCCTTTGGTTTTATTTTGGCCATAACCAAAGGAGGAAGTATGCTCGCGCGCCTAACCAGTAAAGGTGTATGTGGCGGGCTACTCATTTATTTAGGCTTTATTGGTACTATTTCGCAGGTTAAAAAGCTGTTTGCCTGGGCTGAGGCCATTGATATGGCGCATATTGCGTTTATTGTTATTTTAGCCACCATTTTATTGTATGCGCTATTAGAGCACTTTAAAAAGCGCTGGTTAGCTGTGCCGTTAAGCTGCCTTATTGGTGGCGTGGTTGCCTTTGCTTTAGGTGCACCGTTTGAGTTTCATACAGCTCCCGGTTTACCAAATATGAACCCAGCTTACTGGTGGGGTGAAAACACGGGCTGGATGCTTGGCCTGCCAACACTTGAAAGCTTTGTGGTTGTACTACCATTTGCAGTGCTCGCCGTTGCTATGTGGTCACCTGATTTTTTAGGTCATCAAGTATTTCAAAAAATAAGCTATCCGCAACGTACTGAAAAAGTACAAATGAATATCGACGACACCATGCTGAGCGCATCGGTTAGACAAACATTTGGCTCACTTGCCGGTGGTGCTAACTTTACCTCATCGTGGGGAACCTACATTGTACCTGCTGCTATTGCTAAACGCCCTATTCCGGCTGGCGCCATTTTAACAGCCGTATTTTGTATTATTGCTGGTTTATGGGGTTACCCAATGGATTTAGCCATTTGGCAACCTGTGCTTTGTGTAGCGCTTATTGTAGGTGTGTTTATTCCGCTACTTGAAGCTGGCATGGAAATGACGCGCGAAGGCAAAACAACGCAATCAGCCGCTATTGTGGTATTTGCCTCAACCTTGGTTAACCCGGCTTTTGGTTGGTCGCTTACTATGCTACTTGATAACCTAGGGCTTATTGGCTGTAAAGAACGTAGCGCTGAGCTAACTAAAATGAGCCGCTGGGTGATTCCACTTATTATGTTTGTGCTACTTACCACTGTAATGGCAATTGTAGGCATGTTACCTGGTATACCTGCGTTAATGGCTGACTTTAGACATTAAGCCTTAGGTACTGAACCTAATATTTACCCACAAAAAAGCACGGCAATTGCCGTGCTTTTTAATACGTGAATTTACTATATACAAGTTAAACAATTACTGCCAAGGGCGCTCAGCTGCTAGTTGTTTTTCAAACGCATCAATCTGTGGGTTTAGTGTTTCGGTTACACCAATAAAATCTAAGCCACTTAATAGGCGCTCTTTTACGTCTTTGCGAATATCAAAACTAATTGGTGCAAACTTACTGCTTGTTAGTGTTTGATTTTCAAGGTCGATTTCAATGTTAATATCGTCGTGCTGCTCGCTAAGTACAAACAATTGCTCAAGCGTGTCGGCAGGTAACGCAATGGCTAACATTTGGTTGTTACCACAGTTATTAAAGAAAATATCTGCAAAGCTTTCAGCTAAAATAACTTCAAAACCATATTGCTTAAGTGCCCATGGCGCGTGCTCGCGAGATGAGCCACAACCAAAGTTGTCGCGCGTTAATAATATTTGCGCGCCTTGGTAGCATGGGCGATTTAAAATAAAGTCAGGGTTTGGCTCACCGTTATCTAGGTAACGCCAATCATAAAACAAGGCAGCATCAAAACCTTCGCGGCTAGTTGATGTTAAAAACTGCTTAGGAATAATTTGGTCAGTATCTACATTGTTTTTATCAAGTGGAGCCATTAAGCCACTAAAAAATACGCTCATTATGCTTCTCCTCTAATATCAACAAAGTGACCATGTATTGCAGCGGCTGCAGCCATTGCAGGGCTAACTAAATGGGTACGCCCGCCACGACCTTGACGACCTTCAAAGTTACGATTAGAAGTAGATGCACAACGCTTGCCTGCTTCTAGGCGGTCATCGTTCATCGCTAAACACATAGAACAACCTGGTTCGCGCCATTCAAAGCCTGCGGCTTTAAAAATATCGGCTAAGCCTTCGTCTTCAGCTTGTTTTTTAACTAAGCCAGAGCCCGGTACAATTAACGCCTCTATGCCGGCTACAACTTGCTTGCCTTCAACAATTTTTGCAGCTGCGCGTAAGTCTTCAATACGGCTATTAGTACATGAGCCAATAAATACCGTGTCTACTTTTGCGCTTGATAATTTATCGCCCGCTTTTAAGCCCATGTATTTAAGTGCGCTGCGAATGGCATCGGCTTTAATTAAATCTGGCTCTTTATCTGGATCGGGTATGCACTCATCAACACCAATTACTTGCTCTGGGCTTGTGCCCCAGGTAATTTGTGGCTGAATGTCGTCAGCATTTAGCTCAACAACTAAATCAAAGTGTGCGCCTTCGTCTGTTTTTAAGGTTTCCCAATATTCAACGGCTGCATCAAAATCTGCGCCTTTAGGTGCAAACGGACGACCTTTTAAATAATCATAAGTAATTTGGTCAGATGCAATTAAACCCGCTTTTGCACCCATTTCTATGCTCATATTACATAGCGTCATACGGGCTTCCATTGAAAGCGCTTCAATGCCTGCACCACAAAACTCTGCTACATAGCCTGTGCCACCAGCAGTACCTAACTTGCCAATTACCGCCATAATTAAATCTTTAGCCGTAACTGTTGGACGCAATACACCGTTAATTTGAATTTTTAACGATTTCGCCTTTTTTTGCTGTAGCGTTTGCGTTGCTAATACGTGCTCAACCTCAGACGTACCAATACCATGCGCTAATGCGCCAAACGCACCATGCGTAGAAGTATGGCTATCGCCACATACAATGGTTGTGCCTGGCAAAGTAATACCTTGCTCTGGGCCCATTACGTGCACAATGCCTTGGTTAATTGAGTTTAAATCGTAAAGTACAATACCAAACTCTTTACAGTTTTTATCAAGCGCCATTAATTGATTTTTAGATACTTCGCTTGCGGCATCAAGTGATCGGCTTTTAGTCGATACGTTATGATCCATCGTTGCAAAGGTTTTTTCTGGGCAACGTACAGTACGGTTTTTTTCACGTAGACCTGCAAAAGCCTGCGGAGAAGTAACTTCATGCACTAAATGGCGGTCAATATAAAGTAAGTCGGTTTGCTCATTTATGCTGGCAACGGTATGTGCTTGCCAAATTTTGTCGTATAACGTTTGGGCCACTTGCTAATTCCCTAATCTGTTTGAGTTGCAGCATAACGGTGCTGCAACTTTAATATGTTATTAAATGCGTGAAACGATAGCGGCTGCCACATCGCTTGTGCTGTAACCTGCATTTGGATATATATCTGGTGTGCCTACACCTGCTTCAACGGCTTCTGCTACGGCTTTTTCAATGGTGCGCGCAGCTTCGTCTTGCCCTAGCGAGTAACGTAGCATTAATGCGGCACTTAAAATTTGTGCTATTGGGTTTGCAACGCCTTTACCTGCAATATCTGGTGCTGAACCGCCTGCTGGCTCGTACAATCCAAAACCCGATTGATTCAAGCTTGCCGAAGGTAATAAGCCCATTGAGCCTGTGATCATCGCGCACTCATCTGACAAAATATCGCCAAATAAGTTATCGCAAAGTAGTACGTCAAATTGGCTAGGCTGTTTAACTAACTGCATAGCGGCGTTATCTACGTAAATGTAATCTAGGCTTACTTCTGGGTAGTCTTTGCTTACTTCGGTGACTACTTCGCGCCATAATACGCTTGATGCAAGTACGTTTGCTTTATCAACAGAGGTAACATGGTTACTACGTAATTTTGCAGCTTCAAAAGCAAAACGAGCAATACGTTCAATTTCTTTACGCGAGTATGTTTGCGTATCAAAAGCAGCTTCTTCAGCGCCTTCGCCGCTACGGCCTTTTTCGCCAAAATAAATGCCGCCGGTTAGCTCGCGCACACATAAAATATCAAAACCTTTTTCGCTAATATCAGCGCGAAGTGGTGACGCTGCACTTAATGCAGGTAATAACTGTGCAGGGCGCAGGTTACAAAACAAACCAAAGTGCTTACGAAGCGGCAATAACGATGCGCGCTCAGGCTGCTCGTTTGGTGGTAGGTTTTCCCATTTAGGACCGCCTACCGAACCAAATAAAATAGCATCAGCGTTTTCACACGCTGCAAGTGTGCTCTCTGGTAATGCTTTACCAAATTCGTCAATGGCTGCGCCACCAATTGCATAATGCTCACGGTTCAGGGTAAAACCAAACTTATTGCTCACAGCATCAAGTACTTGTTCTGCTGCTGCCATCACTTCTGGACCAATACCGTCGCCAGCTAATACGGCAACGCTGTAGTTTGTTTTACTCATCCTGCTTTCCTTTGTTGTTTTAAATCAGACACTTTTTGTGCACGATAAATTAAGTTATAAACACGGATCATGGCGCGTACCGACGCTTCAACCACATCCGCTGCAATGCCCGCACCGTGGTAAGGTCGGCCATCGTATTTAGCTATAATATTTACTTGGCCTAATGAGCTTGCACCTTGACCTGTCGCTTCTAAATTATATTCAATCATTTCAACGCTCATACCGGTTAAGCGCTCAATAGCTGCAAACGAAGCTTCTACTGGGCCATTACCTGTCGCGGCTTCTTGTTTAGCTTCGCCATCAATTCGCATTCCAATGGTAGAGCTTGCTACCGATTGTGAGTTAGAGGCTGAGTTAACAAATTCTAATTGGTATTTTTCGTCTTTGTCGTTAATTTGATTAAAGTAAATCATCGCCTCAAGGTCGTAATCGTATACTGTGCCTTTTTGGTCAGCCAATTCGATAAAGCTTTTATATAAGCCATCCATATCGTAATCAGATTTTTGATAGCCTAACTCTTCTAAGCGATGCTCAATAACATGACGGCCCGAACGCGAAGTCATATTTAATTGGTTGCTTGGCACACCAACGCTTTCTGGCGACATAATCTCATAAGTATTTTGCGCTTTTAATACACCGTCTTGGTGAATGCCAGAACTATGCGCAAAGGCGTTTTCGCCAACAATTGCTTTATTTGGTTGTACTGGCATATTACAAATTTTAGCCACTTGACGAGATGCGCGGTAAATTTCTTCACTTTTAATATCTGTGTATACTTTTAAATGGTCTTTGCGCATTTTCATGATCATTGCCACTTCTTCAAGCGAGCAGTTACCAGCCCGCTCACCAATGCCATTGATAGTACACTCAATTTGGCGTGCACCCGCTTGTACAGCGGCCACAGAGTTTGCTACTGCTAAACCTAAATCGTTGTGGCAATGCACACTTAAACGCGCTTTATCAATATTTGGCACGTTATTCATTAAATGGCGGATCATCGCGGCGTACTCATCTGGCGTTACAAAACCAACGGTATCTGGCAAGTTAATAGTAGAGGCACCGGCGTTAATTGCCTGTTCAACAATTTTACATAAATCCCAATGCGGCGTACGACCGGCATCTTCACACGAAAATTCAACATCATCAGTATAGTTACGCGCCAATTTAATTGATTTAACAGCCATTGCCGTTGCATCATCTAGGCTCATACGTAATTTATGTTCAAGGTGCAAAGGGCTTGTAGCAATAAAAGTATGAATACGGCTTTGCTGAGCTGTGCGAAGTGCTTCGCCACAGGCTTCAATGTCTTTAGCAACAGAGCGTGCCAAACCACAAATAATCGGGCCTTTTACTTCGGTTGCAATACGTTGCACCGAGCGAAAATCAGCAGGGCTCGAAACTGGAAAACCCACTTCCATCACATCCACATTCAAGCGGCTAATTGTATGCGCTAATTGAATTTTATCATCTTCAGTAAGGCTTGCTTTAAGCGCCTGTTCGCCATCACGTAAGGTGGTATCAAAAATCCATACTTTATCTTGCTCTTGCATAACTGCCCCTCATTCCTATGTTACCCAAATTTCAATTAATCCCAGCCGCGAGATAAAAAAAACCCCGCAATTGCGGGGTTTTTAGTGTTCAACTCGATGCAAACACACTAATCCCCGCTCACTGACCATAGCAGTAAGAGGTTAATTTTTAGTGTAATTAAACGAATAATATGCATCTTGTTTTCTTGTGTGTGTGTTCAGTGAAGCCTATTTTTAACATTACAAAGCGACGGAAGCAAGCATAAAAATTCCACAAAACACCTTTAAAACACAATCATAAAGAAAATTAAAACCAAAAAACCTTAAATAACAAGATTAAAAATACCAAACACGCTTCTTGCCACCATAATCAAATCGGCTTTGAAGTGATCCCCGATTAGATAAGTTTTATTATTTTTATCTGGGTTTATAAAGTAATCCCATGTTTAATAATTAAAAAGTGCCATTACTCACTTTATCGACAAAATAGTCAAAGTGATTTGAGCTATATTGAGCCTACTTGCATATCGATGGAATCGATTCATTATTCTCAACATAACCAGTTAATAAATACACGATTGGGCTGGCACTTCCTTTGCTAATGTCATGCATAACTAGTTACCCTGTGCTTTTTGGTTTGTAATCGCTACTGGTGATAATCTGTCCAACCCCCAAATATTCATTTCTTTTACTCGTATGATTTTTTGTTCATCCGTTAAAACATTCGTTTTAGTGACAATACTATATATATCAACTACCTCATCTCGACTAGTTGGCTCTTTAAAATCGTTATAACCAAATTTAAGAGTGACATTTTCATCCAAAGAAAAAATCACGCTATTACCTTCCCCTATTTCTGAGTGCTCTATTTCCGGATTGGCAATATTCACCCAATGAAAATGCGCTTTTGGTCTAATATGAGTCATAAACGCTAAGTATTTTCCATCCGGTGAGATACGGTGGTCCTGCATCTCCCATTTCCTCGGAAAACCAAAGTTCACTTTACGCACTACTTCACCATTAAACTTATGTATCCAAAAGCCATCGTGCTTTACAGCTAAAAACTCTTTATCACCTGGGAGTAAAAAAGCAGCGCCACTGTGGTGAATTTGCGGCCGAGAGGTTAGTTCCCCTGTTGGTACATTGTAGTTAAAATTTTTACCATCTGAGTAAAAAATGACGTTTTCACTGTCTGAGGTCCAGTTAAACCAAGGGTAGCCGCCCCCGCCTGACATGGTGATTAGCTTTTTCTCTTTAGTATCGTAAAGCTGACGAGTCGCTCGGTCATTTATATAGCCCGAAATAGCGATATAACGGTTATCTGGTGAGCGAGCGGGTGCATGTATACTAATAGATTCAAGCTTTTGAAATACCTCTTCTGGAATAATACGGCGCCTGTCTGAGCCATCTAACTTTGATGACCACAGCGTGCGCACTTCACTGCCTTTATATTTATTCCAGAACATTAACCGCGGGGTTGAAAATGTATCAGCATCGCCATATACCTCTTCGCGTATTTCTAGTGGCCACTCTGGATGGTTTTTATGCTCTTTAGCCCATGGGTATTTAGCAACATCAACAGCTGTTGTGTTTGTTGTACTTTGCGATGAGGGCTCAGAGCAACCAGTTAAAAACACAATTAAACTGAAAACTAATATAAAAACACAGTGCCTTTTTGGCGAAAACATTTAAATATCCTTTTTAAAAAACTCAATAAAAAAGCCCAAATTAATGGGCTTTTTTTGTATATTGTGGCTAATCACTTATTTTACGTACATTGATTGCCTCTATACGCGCTTCATCTAAGCTGTTTGAATGTGTTTCAAACCACTCTTTAACTTCATCAACAGTCATGTCATTGGAGCTATAAAAGTCTTTTTGATAATCACTCAAGTGGGGCTCGAGTTTGTTATAGCGTTTACTCTTCATGGCTTTAGACCATGGCACGTTGCTGGTTACCGATTTCGGTAACTCCACCTCTAGACCAAAGCCATGGCTGTATGTATCGTCTAAAAACAAACCATCAACAGTACTAAAGTCGGCAACGCTTATTCCTGAATTACCAGCCGTTCTAAATTCTTTAAAACATAGTTTAGGTGATTCATCAACAGAGCCATTAGCGTTTATATCCACGTTACCAAAAGGGCGAATACCTTTTACGGTATTGCCTTTAGGGGTTTTATAATCCAGTTTAAAGCGTGCGACATACAAATGTTTTTTCTCAGTTTGGCCTTGCTTGTCTAACTCAGCTTTTTTGTTATGCCAATTAAACAACGAGAGTACCTCTGGAGAATCGTCTTTTAAAAATGAGATAAAATCGCGAAGTTGAAATTGCTCTTTAACTTTACGTCGTCTTGTTAGTTTATAGTGATTATCACGTATTTTGCCTCTGTTAAAACCACCTGTTAAAGAACGCTCAATTTCACCAATATTAATTAAATTACTGGGGTAAGTAGGCCCTTGCAACTCACTGTCTTTGAGCCAACTTGACGAAATACCCGCCATACTTAAAGAGCATGGAATAGTATTAGGGTTTAGGTTAATTAAATCTTTGCTGTAATTACTTTCAAGTAACTTATCGGCGGTTACCACGACAAACACTTCTATTTCGGTATCCCAATTATATTTTTTAATTTTAAGGCTATTACCGTGGCGAGTGATGGTAAGGTTGTTTTTTATTGCACTTGCCAAAAGTTCACTCTTATACAGCTCTTCATTAATAGTTTTTTTGTAAGGTCCCTCTAAATACTCATTGTTTAAATTCGCTAATGAGATAAATGGCGCGCCTTCGCCCCCAATTCTAATTGCCATAGTAACGGTTTTCTCACCATCAAATAACTCAGGGTAGGCAAAGCTTGAATCATAGCTCGTTAGGTAGTCTTTAATTAACAGCGAGCTGTGTTTTTCTTTATCAACACTCACTAAAAAGTCGTCTTCAATAAAACTAAATACCCCATCAAACTCAACAGGGCCTTGTGCAGGTGTTTGTTTAAGCGGTAAATCTTCACTCTTAGTGCCAGCCACTTGGCACGTGATTCTATAGCGCATATTATTTAGGCGACCAGAGTCAGCATAGTCATCTGCGTTATTAATCCCGGGTAATAAAAAAGCTCCTTGGTGTGCGGTTGGCTTTATACCTAAATACGTTTTAGGCCCAAGTTGATAAAATGGCTGAAATACACACCCAACCATGCCTATATAACGCGATTCATCAAAACCATCTTGATTTATAAACAGCTCATCTTTGGTCAACGCACGTGCAAGCTCTGAATACTTAATGCTGGTCACATCCCAACCATCTATACGCTCCACTTCAAATGTGAGTGGTGCTATATGGGCCATTTTTTCATCAAACACCACCAGCACTCTAACCGGCGTAAATGGGGTAATTGACTCATCCCCTAAATCACTCATTAAATGCCATTTTTTTGTATTAACATCTTGGTAATACATCACACTACAATGATAGTTTGCCTCACCGTATTGCATCATTAAGGGGTCAAAAGTATCAATAAAGTTGTCAAGCTCATTAGTGCCTAAAGTATGAATCGGAAAATACTTTTGATACTGTGTTTGTAAGTAACCTTGCAATGAAGACACTGGCGCTTTAGACATCATATAAAACCCAAGCGCAGGGCTAACCATGCCTATCAAACTTGATGTTGCTCTTTTATCATCCATTACTTGTACGTGGTTTTCGTATAACGTTTTACGATTACTTGCGGCGGTTAATTTAAAGTCTTGGTTTACACCGTAGGTTAATTGATATTCCTGCTCAGCGGCACCAGTGCTTTTCATGTTATTAACGTTTTCAACTAAGTTAACCCAAAACGTATCCATTTTTATTACAGCGTTATCTATTAGTGGATATGCCCACTCATCGCCGAGTAAAAAGTTTTCAATATAGGCCTGAATCTCTAATTTTTTTGCATTGTTGATATAATCTTCTTTGGTACTTGCATACACTTGCGCTCTTAGCAGTAAACCAACCAACCCCGCGATGGCTTCGGCTCGCACTCTGTATTGCGCCGCCCATAAGGTGCTATTAGCAATGGTGTGGTTACTGTTCATTTCTGTTACTAAATCACGCATTAATGCTTGATTAGCGCTGCTTCGTTCGCTTTGCTGTTTTTGCCTGTCATCAACCGCTAAATATTGTTTGCATATATTATCTGTCATTACTTCATCAGCTAAGGCAGCAACGCCACGAGTAACAACAGGCGCTGCGCCTACCACCGCTTTAGCAAGCCCAATTGAACGTGCTACAAGTGCGGTATGAGGTATTACACTTAATACCGCAAGCGCAGTGTCAAGCGCGGCCATTAATGCTTTGTCGCCCTCTTTTGAGCGTGCGATTTTTTTCTCAACACTTAAGTTACGGTAACGTTCTAAATTATTTAGCCCCTCACGAGAGGCACTTACAGCAAGGCTACTTACAATATAAGCCTTAAGGCTTACCCGCCGGTTAATTTTGCGTTGGCTTTCTGAGTCGTTGTCAACCACGTTCTCAAGCATGCCGTACCCGTATATCCGCATGCGAGATTCAACTTGATTAGAATCCATACCGCGGCTAATCATCTGCTCAGCCAAAATAGTTTTAACAGCCTCAGCGCGCCTTAAAGACAGTTTTTTATTATATTCAACGCCGCCGATATCACAGGTATACCCTGAAATATCAACCATTGCATTAGGGTTTGCGAGCAGCCCTTCAACAATAATTTGGCTACGCGATATTATTTCATTTTGGTACTGCTCACTCACAACATCACTATCAAGTTCAAACTGGCTCTGAATAACTACATCGTGGCTTACTTCGCGCTCGCTTAAACGGGCAAAATAATCATCAGCTACTCTTTTATAATGATTAACACTGGTGTTTAAAGTGTTTTTCGCCTTACCAAAGTACGATATGGTCGCCTCACTAAACGCGCTAATACTTACAGCTAAATCAACGGTATTGATAGACTTATCCAATACGTTAAGTACGCTCGCAGGAATACCTAACTTACTACCGAAGGTATTATTGAATTGCCGTTCCTGATTATCAGTTAAACCACCGTTAGCTAAACTAAAAGGCAAGAATCTTTCCCTTAATGCATCGCTTGCTGTCACGCCACTGGGGTTAGTTAATGCCCCCCTCATTTTAGCCCAGGCATCAACACCGCTATCAAGTGCAAAGGTAGCATCAAGCATTGCCGATACTGCAGGGTCTTGGTTAGTTTGAAAGTGGGTATGCAAGGTTTTAGCAACTAACTTGGCAAATTTCCCTCGGTTATCATGGTGTACGCCATCGGCATCAACATATTGCTGCATGTCGGCAACTAAAAAGCCCGCAGCAAGGCTGGCACGGGTTTTAGTTAATTCCCAGTTTGTACAGTAATCTAAAAAGCCACTGGCAATGGCCGTGGGTTTGCTATTCGGCATTTTGGCATCGGGCGAGCCATATTCAGGCAAGCCTTTTTTTGGCTCATTAGGGTCAAAAGCCTCAGGGGCAGAGGCCGTGTTTTTTGCAAAGTTAATTAAGTGAGTGTAATAACTCGGAAACTGCTTAATCAGTGACTCTTCAACTGAAATTGGGTCGCAGTTAATAATATCAAACTCACCAGCCTCGTTTTGAATATCAAAATGCAACATTTCGCTGAGTTCGTAATAAGGGGTGCCACTGTCATCATAGCTAAGAGCGTTATGACTCCAACGGTGACCTTGTTGACCTAAAGCGTCATCATTCAATTTAATTCGTATTTTGTATAAGCCCGCACTCAGCTTTTGATCATTATTATTTATAACCGCACTATAAACTTTACTTTCTTCCCTCTTGGCTTTTGCTATATCAAAAAAACCTTCAATGGCTCTTTCAGTACCTTTTATTATTACAACATTACCAACGCCAGCTGCCAACGGAATAGAGCGATTTACACTGAGCAACAGCGCCCGTGTTTTGGGTATAACATAACCATAAATATGGCTTACCTTGCTTTTAATAATGTGCTCGTTATACCAATCGCTGTAGGTTTTATCTTTACTATTAATATCAGGGCGCTTTAAATCTGCAACTGCAATTTCTTTGTAGCTAAGAGTATTGGTTTTACCCCTATAGCTTTCTAGTTGAGTTTTAAACGTATCAAACCACTTATCACCTTGGCTTGCCGCTAACAAGCTTATCGCATCAACCGGCGGCACAATAATAGGTCGGGTTTTATGGGCATGAAACGGGTTTCGTGTTGTCAACTGCTTGTCATCAACAGTTTCTAACACCGCACCTTCATCACTACTTAATAGTATTGGTGCGGCTTCATCGCTATCAGCCACCACCACACGGTTAAACAGCGGGGTGAGCTTGCTGATTGGCTCGCCTCTATTAACATAGCCCGTGAGTAAATACGCTTTAGGAAAACTAGATTGCCCTGTATTCAATAGCTCTGTCATTGTTCATCCTTGATATTAAACACGTCATAAATAAATATTCCGGTCATGCCCCAAATATTACTTTCTTTAATCGGTATCTCTTTTGTTTGCCGGGTCACTAAATCTAACTCAATAAAGTAATAATTATTAAACGCCCAACCATTCCCAAGAAGCTCAGTAGACTTTCTTTTAGATTTTGTTAACACTTTATTTTTTTTATCTGAGAAAAAGTAAGTATCTGCTTTTCTTGGTGATATAATGCGCTTATTGGGGTCCGATAAGTTAATCCAGTAATTTTGCGCCGCCCCAAGCCCTTCTGATAAAAAATAAATATAATCGCCGAAGGGGGATACTTCTAAATACTTCATAGTAAAATGGTTATTAAAACCTAAATCGACCTTCTCTATCACGTCGCCATTAAAATCATGTAACCAGTATTTATTTTTTTTATCGGCTAAAAAAGTTTTACCATCTGGCAATAAAAACAAGCCATTAGAGTAAATAATTGGCCGCTCAGTAAGTGTTTTAGTGGGTACATGGTAGTTATAATGCTTACCACTGGCGTAAAAAATCACATTTTCACTGTCTTTAGTCCAATTAAAATGAGCATAACCATGGCCTTTACTCATAAAAATAAACTGTTGGGTTTTGGTATCCCACAGCTCGCGGGTAAAGCCGTGCTCTGTTGTATCCATAGATAAAGCAATGTAGCGGTTATCTGGCGAGCGCACCGGTTTATGTAGCCCAACCATCCATTTATCTTCAAATGCAGTTTCGGGAATAATGCGGCGCCTATCAGAGAGATCCATGCGCGCAGAAAATAATGTAGTTTGCCCCGTCCACTCTATGTTGGTTTTAAATAAAATCCGCGGAGTTGAAAACGTTTCTTTATCGCCATACACCTCATTGCGCACCTCTTTAGGCCATTCAGGGTGGTATGTATGACGATACGCCAATTTATCTTTACTAAATCGGCTGGGTTGCTCTTCAACAACTTGTTTAGCAGGTGGATTAGGCTCCTCACCACAGCCTGCTAATAGCAGCGTAGCGACACTTAGTAACATTATGACTGCACGGCGTGAAAATGACTTAGTTAACAGCGGCGTTATTGGTGATTTTTTTACTGAAATTAATGACATCAATAGTCCTTGATTGTACGGTGTAAATTGGCCGTAGAAGCAGCATTGCTGAGCTTAAGAAGCTTAAGATAAATAGTTTTATGAGTATGAAACGGTGTACGTGTTGTCAACTGCTTGTCATCAACAGCCTCAAGCACCGCACCTTCATCACTGCTTAATATTATTGGTGCAGCTCCATCACTATCAGCCACCACCACACGGTTAAACAACGGGGTGAGCTTACTGATTGGCTCGCCTTCATTCACATAACCCGTGAGTAAATATACTTTAGGGAAGCTACATATCCCTGTATTCAATTGCTCTTTCATTATTCATCCTTGATATTAAACACGTCAAAAATATATATAGTTCCCATACCCCATATATTACTTTCTTTAAGTCGCATTTCTCGTGTTTGCTGAGTATTTAAATCAAACTCAACCAATAATTCATCTTGATAATATTGACCATTACCCATAAGTTCCCTTGATTCTATTAACCAAAATGTTATTGCTTTATTTTTTTTATCCGAGAAAATATACGAGCTTATACTTCGTGATGTTATACGTTTACTGGGGTCTGATAAATTAATAAAGTAATGTGTACTCCCTGATTTAAAATAAATATAATCGCCGAAAGGGGATACTTCTAAACCCTGCATAGTAGAATGGTTATTAATACCTAAATCGACCTTCTCCAACACGTCGCCATTAAAATCATGCAACCAATACTCATTTTTTTTATATGCTAAAAAGGTTTTGCCATCTGGCAATAAATATAAGCCATTGGAGTTAATAATTGGCCGTTCTCTGAGCTTTTTAGTGGGTACATGGTAATTATAATGCTTACCACTGGCGTAAAAAAGCACGTTTTCACTGTCGTTAGTCCAGTTAAAATGGGCATAACCATGGCCTTTACCCATAAAAATAAACTGTTGGGTTTTAGTATCCCACAGCTCGCGGGTAAAGCCGTGCTCTGTTGTATCCATCAACATTGCGATATATCGATTATCAGGAGAGCGCTCAGGTTTAAAGCCGTCGATCATTTTCTTACCCGAAAATGCACTTTCTGGAATGATCCGGCGCCTATCAGAGCCATCCATACGTGCAGAAAATAATGTAGTTTGCCCTATCCACTCTATCTCAGCACTAAATAAAATACGCGGGGTTGAAAATGTTTCTTTATCGCCATACACCTCATTACGCACCTCTTTTGGCCACTCCGGATGGTATGTATGGCGATACGCTATTTTATCTTTACTAAAGTTAGATTCACCGCCACACGCAGTTAAAAACAGCGTAGTAATACTTAGTAATATCATGGCGCTGCTACGCACGCTTTTACTAAACGCCTTTATATTCGTTATGCTGTGTAAAAGCGGTTTAAATCGGGCTATGTTTTCTGAGATTAATGACATGGGTAATCCTAGTATATATGGTGTAAATTTATTAATGGATTTATATTATAAACCTTTGTTATTTATAACAAATTCATTCATCATCTATATTAATGCTTGGCATTAGTTCTGCTTGCGGTGTTTGACCACTCAACTGCGTATAAGGCACTCGTTCGAAAATATAAAAAGGCTCAGCCCCATCATCTGGATCTTGTATTAAATTAAAAGTACCTTCTGTGGGGATTTTTTTAAACGTGAGCCGAACCCAATCTGTATCTACAATACGTCGATCACCGACAGGGCATTCTTGGCGCCAACAGCTTTCAACATGTTCCAAAATAATTTTTTCATTAAGCGGGTTTATTGGTTTAGCCGATGATTTAGTTAAATTTAACTGGTATGCAAAGGTGATTTTTGGCTCTGTAATATACTTTTTATTTATATTATTTATCTGCATGGGCGAACACTGTGAAACACTCATATTAGCTCCCAAATACTTGCTGTAATTTTGCTTTGGTTTTCTTCCCTGCAATTCCATCTACTTCAAGGTCGTGCTCGTATTGAAAATCCCTCACCCCGGCTTTAGTTTTTGCGCCGTTAACGCCATCTACCTTACCGCAGTCAAAGCCCAATAAGTTACAACGCGCTTGTACACCCGAAAGTGTGTCAATGGGGTCTAAATGACCAACTTGTGCGGTAAAACTTTCACTTGGTGAGCTTTGATCTTCCTTGAGGTATAAATCAACCTGCCCAGTGAGTGAATCATTTTCGTTTAACTCAACTTCTATTAAACCATTGCTTGGTAATACAGTGTCTATTGTTTGGCTACCAATAGTAATTACGATGCGCTTACCCGTAATATCGTCGCCATCTTCATGAATAATTTGCAGGCGAAAATATTCTTTTTCGTTTTGTACAACAAAGCTATTAATGCTGTTGGTACGCAGCGGTATAAACTTTTCTTTTTTTGGCGGAATGGTAATTTTATCGCCCGGGTAAATTAAGTTTGGGTCTGGGCGAAGGGCTTTAAACTCTGCATTACTTGGGTGGTTGTAAAGCGCTTTAGATGTTTGGTAGCCGTATTGCTTAGCTATGCGCAATAGCGTTTCACCTTGGGCTACGGTGTGTTGTTGGGTCATTGTATATCCTTAAACTTTACCTACAGACCAATCTTCGCTGTCGAGTTCAAAAAAGCTGACTTTAGCGTTTTCAAAGTCGGGGCCTGATACGTTGGCATAACCGTTTTGATCTAGCTGCCCGGTAATAATGTGGCCGTTGCGTAGGCGTATTTTGTAGCCCATGTTAGCTTGTGGCTCGCCAGCCTCGTCGAGTAGTTCTATTTCGTAAGCTAAAGTGGGTTGTTCAACAGTAAATGTGGTGGTGTCGGTTGCGCCACTGGCCGTTACCGTAACATTATAAATACCCGGTTTTACCTCAGCGTAGTGCTGCCAAAACGAGACTTCGTCGGGGCGTTTTTTTTCTAGTTGTAGCGTTGTTTGACCACTTGTTGGCCCTTGCCACTGAATAACTACACTGCGACTGTTACTGCATGAGCCTTCTATATTAAGTTTCCAACCATTGGGGACTGTTAAGCTTGTGCCTGCTTTAGCAGGTTTGCGCTCGCTATAACCTAGGTTGTAATCGTAAATTAAGTTGGCATTTTTATAGCCGGTATATTGCTGGGCGAGTTGCTCTACGGTTTCGGCGGCGCTAAGTACGTGGGTTGTAAAATTTTGCCTAACAGTGTGAGACGCTTTTAATAGCATTGTGCTGTTTAGCTCTGGCTTATAAATACGTACAGCGGGCGCATGCTGTTGTATAGGTTGCGCTGCTTTTTTAGGTTTTTGGTTATAACTTTGCTGATTTATAAATTGCGGACTATTTTGCGCAGCTGATTGGCTGTTTATAAATGCAGAAGTGCTTGGCGTCATTACTGTGTTAATTATAAAAGTATTGTTTTGCAACGCTGTTTGCGATGATGTAATTGAACCATTATTAACCGCGCCCGAGTACTTTGTTGGTGCTTGAGTTTGTTTTGGGTAAACAGCCAAACGTGTATTAGCTTGTTTAAAAACTGAGTACGGTACTTTTTTCCACTCTTTGTCTTTAGCCCAATACTGGCACCGAGTGTCGTCGCGTAATCGCGCAGCTTGGTGTTTATCTAGCGCACCAAATAAGTTGTCTTGAAGTTGCCTTTGCAACACTTTAGGAAGTTTGCAAAGCTGAGCACGACTTAAATAAGAGAATGTAACCACAGGCTCTGAATTTTCAGGCTCATTATGTGGTTGTTCAAATAGTGGGGGGTAATTTAAGTTCACCGGATCCTTGGTGAGCATTTGCATCCTCGCTTTCTCTTAATAAGAGACTTATTTATTATTTAGTTACGGCTAAAAGGTACGCCGTTATTATAGTGCGTTAATATAAAGAAATAGGCACAAAAAATCTACAATGAATTTTTAAATTTGCTAACTTTGTTCAGTGTTTTCTCTTACGTAATGTCCGGCTCCACGAGTAATATAACGCAGCTGCCAAATAACGCGCTCAATCAATTCGTCGCGTTGCAATCCTTCTATATCGAGCGCTTCTGCACCCGCATTAAATACGAGCGTTACCATAGATTCCGCCTGAATATAGGCATGCATAGCGTTGCACTTAGTTTCGCTTTCTAGATAGTGAGCCAACTCTAAAATAAAATGCTTTACCTCGCGGGCTACAGCGGCTCTAAATGCTTTAGAAGTCCCAGAGCGTTCTCGCAGCAACAACCTAAATTGGTTACTTGAGTTATCAATAAACTCCATAAAAGTAACCACTGAGGTATTTATAACACTGCCGCCATCGTTTGCTATTCGTCTGCGAGCTTGACGCATTAGTTGGCGAAGGGTTAAACCGGCTTCGTCTACCATGGTTAAACCTAGCTCATCCATGTCTTTAAAATGACGATAAAAAGACGTTGGGGCAATACCGGCTTCTCGTGCTACTTCGCGTAAACTTAAATTCGAAAAACTATGATCAGCACTCAGCTGATTAAATGCCGCTTGAATTAACGCCTGTCGTGTTTTTTGTTTCTGTTGCGCTCTAACACCCGACATCAACAGCTCCCTGAATTATTTTATATGAATATTTAGTGATATTAGCTCAATTGTACAGTCTAATACTTGACGACAAGAGTTTGAAATACTATTTTAGCTTACAGTTGTACGCTGAGATTGAGAATTATGAATAAACCACCGATTATTTGGACAAACGTCCTATTTTTTAGCCTAACCTTTTTGGCGGCTGCCACACTTGTACCTTGGTACGCCATTAGCTACGGATTTACCAGCGCGCATTGGATTGCTTTTGTAGCCTGCATGTTTTATGCGGGCTTATCAATTACTGCCGGCTACCATCGATTATGGGCACATAAAACCTATAACGCACACCCTGCAGTTGAATTTATTTTTGCGCTTGGCGGTGCTTTTGCGCTGCAAAACAGTGCATTGCATTGGAGTAGCGATCACCGTATACATCACGGTCAAGTTGACGACCCAATAAAAGACCCTTACGCGGCGACCAATGGTTTTTGGTATAGCCATATCGGATGGATGTTACGTGACTACCAAGGCGATAGCTACGGTGATTATAGTAATTGTCGTGATTTACAGCGCAATAAAATAGTTATGTGGCAACATAAGCACTACTTAAAACTAGCTATTGCTATGAACGTAGGCTTGCCTCTAGCACTTGGTTTATTGGTTGGTGATGTGTGGGGGATGTTAATTCTTGCTGGTTTACTACGCTTAGTAATGAGTCAACACTTTACCTTTTTTATAAACTCAGTTGCACATATTTGGGGCTCTCGACCATACACCGAAAAAAATACGGCACGTGATAACGGCTTTTTAGCGTTATTTACATACGGTGAGGGGTACCATAACTTCCACCATATTTTTGCAAGCGACTACCGTAACGGTATTAAATGGTTTCATTACGACCCAACAAAATGGATGATCCGCTCTTTAGCAGCTGTAGGTTTAGCCAATAAATTAAAGCGTACTCCTGTTGAACGTATCGAAAAAGCGAAGGCCGAAACGCTCATGAGCAAAACGCAAACGCGCCTTGCAAAATTGCCTTTAGCACAAGATAAGATTACATTATTACAACAAGAGTACGATTTACTGCTGAAAAAACTGCAAAATTATTGTTCACTGCAAAAACAAGTGTTAGAAGTTAAAAAAAATAACATGGCAAAGCAGTGTGAACGCTCAGCATTAATGGCACAATACCATGAGTTGGAAGCCGCCTGGGAAAATCAAAAACAGGCATGGCTAGCACTTAATGCGAGGTTATTAAAAGCCTCTTTTAATTAATTTAGGAGTGGCTGTGGCCAAACAACCAGAACAAAAAAAAGTACCCGTGACATACCAATATGATGCAATAATTATTGGCACGGGTCCTGGCGGTGAAGGTACCGCCATGAACCTTTCAAAAAACGATAAAAAAGTAGCGGTTATTGAACGCCAAGAATCAGTTGGTGGCGGTTGTGTACATTGGGGAACAATTCCTTCAAAAGCGCTTCGCCACTCTGTTAGCCGCTATATTGAATACAAAGCAAATCCGTTATTTAATGTTGGTGAGCGCCCTAGCCGCTTAACATTTCCTGATATTTTACGTCACGCAAGTTCTGTTATTTCTAAGCAATCTAATTTACGTAGTAGCTTTTACGATCGTAACCGCATTCATATGTTTCAAGGTGATGCGAGCTTTGTAGATAAGCACACAATTGAAGTAAAACGAAATGATGGTTCAACTGAGCGACTGACTGCTAAAACGATTGTTATTGCAACGGGTTCACGCCCTTATCGCCCACCAGAGGTAGATTTTACGCATTCTCGTATTTACGAAAGTGACACAATACTTGGCCTTGAGCATGACCCTCATCGTGTACTGATTTATGGTGCAGGTGTAATTGGTTGTGAGTACGCGTCAATATTTAAAGGTTTAGGCGCTAAAGTTGATTTGGTTAATACACGCGATCGACTACTTGCTTTTATGGATGCAGAAATATCTGACGCACTTAGCTATCACTTTTGGAATAGCGGTATTGTTATTCGCCATAACGAAGAGTTTGACCGAATTGAGACGCGTGACGACTGCGTTATAATGCATCTAAAATCAGGTAAACGCGTAAAAGCTGACTGTATTTTATTTGCTAATGGTCGTACTGGTAACACTGATACACTAAATCTTGAAGCCATTGGCTTAAAAGCCGATAGCCGTGGCCAATTAAAAGTTAACGAAACATACCAAACAGAAATTGATAACGTTTACGCTGTAGGTGATGTAATAGGCTACCCAAGCCTTGCAAGTGCTGCGTTTGACCAAGGTCGTATAGCTGCTGATGCAATTGCATGTGGTAACTGCGATGACAGGCTGATTGTTGATATTCCGGCTGGTATTTATACCATCCCAGAAATGAGCTCAGTAGGTAAAACCGAGCAAGAGCTTACAGCCGCTAAAGTACCGTATGAAGTAGGCCGTGCTCAGTTTAAGCATTTGGCTCGCGCGCAAATTGCTGGTACTGAAGTAGGTAGTTTAAAAATATTATTCCACACCGAAACCAAAGAAGTACTTGGCGTACATTGTTTTGGCGAACGTGCCTCTGAAATTGTTCACATTGGCCAAGCTATTATGGAACAAAAAAATGGTGGCAATAATATCGACTACTTTGTAAATACCACATTTAACTACCCAACCATGGCTGAAGCCTACCGTGTTGCGGCATTAAATGGCTTAAATCGCTTATTTAAATAAGTAGTTTTAAAAGCCTTTATAAATAGGTAACAAAAAACCCGCAACTTAGCGGGTTTTTTACTTTTAAACAGTTTTAAAGCTTGTTTAAGTGACTATTACTTATGGTACTTAGCACTTAGCTCATGTACTGCATTAATGAATACGCCAGCATTTTCAGGGTCTACATCTGGTGTAATACCGTGGCCTAAGTTAAACACGTGGCCATTGCCTGTACCAAAGTCTTCTAAAATAGTGCCTACTTCTTGGCGAATACGCTCTGGTGTACCGTGTAACATAGATGGGTCCATATTACCTTGTAGAGCTACTTTATCACCCACACGGCGCTTAGCGTCGCTAATATTAATAGTCCAATCAAGACCGATTGCATCACAGCCTGTTGCTGCAATAGCTTCAATCCATTGACCACCATTTTTAGTGAACAAAGTAACCGGTACTTTACGACCGTCGTACTCACGAATTAAGCCATCTACAATTTTATGCATGTATTGTAATGAAAATTCGTTGTAATCGCGCGGGCTTAATACACCGCCCCATGAGTCAAATACCATTAGCGATTGCGCGCCAGCTTTAATTTGAGCATTTAAGTAATCAATAACTGAATCAGCTAACTTATCGAGTAATAAATGAAGTGTTTGCGGCTCTGCAAACGCCATTTTTTTGATTTTACCAAATACTTTGCTGCTACCGCCTTCAACCATATAAGTTGCTAGCGTCCAAGGTGAACCAGAAAAACCAATAAGCGGTACTTCGCCTTTAAGCTCACGACGAATAGTGCTTACTGCGTTCATTACGTAGCCAAGCTCGTCTGTAGGGTCTAACTTTGGAATTTTTTTAACATCAGAAAGAGATGAAATAGGACGTTCGAACTTAGGGCCTTCGCCAGTTTCAAAGTAAAGACCTAAACCCATCGCATCTGGAATCGTTAAAATATCACTAAATAATATAGCGGCATCTAACGGGTAGCGACGTAGTGGCTGCAGTGTTACTTCACATGCAAGCTCAGCATTACGGCACAGGCTCATAAAATCGCCCGCTTGTGCACGTGTAGCGCGATACTCTGGTAAATAGCGTCCTGCTTGGCGCATCATCCATACCGGAGTTACATCAACAGGTTGTTTTGCAAGTGCACGTAAATAACGGTCGTTTTTTAATTCGCTCATGGCGTAAATGATCCTAAGACTTGTATAAATTGTGCAAGATTGTACCACCATATTCTCCGACCCTCTATTGCTTAGGGACGAAAACAGCTTTACCTAGAGGTAGATCAATAGAATAGAGTTTTTTAATCCATTTTGACTATAAAATAAACAAAAATAAATAACATTTAAAACTTTTTATTAATATGTTTGCAACATTACAAAAACCTTGTTATTGTTTGTCCCGCGTTAACAAAAACAATAATAAAAATCTTAAAACAATAAAAATAACTGTTTTAAAATAATA
>NZ_JACJEP010000099.1:0-222 GCF_014164135.1 Pseudoalteromonas sp. SG45-1 | reverse complement strand
GCAATTAGCCATTATGATTTTTCGTCCTTAGATAGCAATGCATTTGGGCAATATACGACTGATGACATGAATGCGCTTTTAAAAAACAGTGAGCGCGCAACGCAGGCTATATTACAGCAAGTAATTCAATACAGTGAAGAGCGCGAAGGGGTTATGGTTTTTGCCGCCACGGTAATGCATGCCCAGGAAATATTAAGCTACTTGCCAGCTCATCAAAGTGCA
>NZ_JACJEP010000098.1:0-222 GCF_014164135.1 Pseudoalteromonas sp. SG45-1 | reverse complement strand
CTCCCTATAATGCGACCCCACTGAGACGGGAAACAGCAACGCATAGCGAGGCACGAACAACTCAGGGTGTTAAGTAAAACTTAGATTGAATCTTTTTAGAAAGTTTAAATTTAAGTGTTGACAAAAAAATAGGAAAGCGTAATATGCGCAGCCCTAGCGAGATAAAGTTCAACTTTATAATCGCAACGTTCTTTAACAATATAAAGCAATCATCTGTGTGGG
>NZ_JACJEP010000097.1:0-226 GCF_014164135.1 Pseudoalteromonas sp. SG45-1 | reverse complement strand
ATTTTGGCCACCCATTAAGAAAGAAATGTTATGCTGATAAGCATACAAATTTGGGTGAAAAAATGACGAAATTAAAACGTGCAACGTATTCTGCAGCAATCAAATTAGAAACAGCTCAGCTTGTAGTTGACCAAAGTTATACTCAAGAAGAAGCAGCCAAAGCAATGGGGGTGGGTAAATCAACCGTCAGTAAGTGGGTTACTCAATTAAAGCAAGAGCGGAGTGG
>NZ_JACJEP010000096.1:0-232 GCF_014164135.1 Pseudoalteromonas sp. SG45-1 | reverse complement strand
GTAGCTACGTTCGGAACTGATAAGCGCTGAAAGCATCTAAGCGCGAAGCAGGCCTCGAGATGAGTTCTCACTAGACTTTTAAAGTCTCTGAAGGGCCGTTGAAGACTACAACGTTGATAGGCAAGATGTGGAAGTGGTGTGAGCCATTAAGCTAACTTGTACTAATTACCCGTGAGGCTTAACCATACAACGCCAAACGCGTTTTATGCGACAGTTTGACAGAAGTTAATAT
>NZ_JACJEP010000095.1:0-240 GCF_014164135.1 Pseudoalteromonas sp. SG45-1 | reverse complement strand
CTCCGCCAACTATTTAAACAATGTTATATTACAAAATTTGTATGCTGGAGTGGTAGTTCAGTTGGTTAGAATACCGGCCTGTCACGCCGGGGGTCGCGGGTTCGAGTCCCGTCCACTCCGCCAACTATTTAAACAATGTTATATTACAAAATTTGTATGCTGGAGTGGTAGTTCAGTTGGTTAGAATACCGGCCTGTCACGCCGGGGGTCGCGGGTTCGAGTCCCGTCCACTCCGCCAAC
>NZ_JACJEP010000094.1:0-241 GCF_014164135.1 Pseudoalteromonas sp. SG45-1 | reverse complement strand
CCACTCCGCTCTTGCTTTAATTGAGTAACCCACTTACTGACGGTTGATTTACCCACCCCCATTGCTTTGGCTGCTTCTTCTTGAGTATAACTTTGGTCAACTACAAGCTGAGCTGTTTCTAATTTTATTGCTGCAGAATACGATGCGCGTTTTAATTTCGTCATTTTTTCACCCAAATTTGTATGCTTATCAGCATAACATTTCTTTCTTAATGGGTGGCCAAAATCACTGTACCACTACA
>NZ_JACJEP010000093.1:0-245 GCF_014164135.1 Pseudoalteromonas sp. SG45-1 | reverse complement strand
ATTAAGCTATCTATATCGTCTAAATCAAAGTCGTCACTTTCCTCAACTAATGAGTCATCTGCAGTATCAACTGCAGCCTCATCAATTAAGCTATCTATGTCGTCTAAATCAAAGTCGTCGCTTTCCTCAACTAATGAGTCATCTGCAGTATCAACTGCTGCTTCATCAATTAAGCTATCTATATCGTCTAAATCAAAGTCGTCACTTTCCTCAACTAATGAGTCATCTGCAGTATCAACTGCAGC
>NZ_JACJEP010000092.1:0-247 GCF_014164135.1 Pseudoalteromonas sp. SG45-1 | reverse complement strand
GGATTTGGACGAACTCAAAAATGAAACGTTACCTGAGTGGCAGCATTACTACAATTGGCAACGCGCTCACGGCTCATTCAAAGGTAAAACTCCAATGGATGTTGTATGTGAACGGCTTGAAAAAACACCGCTTTGGGAAGACGTTCACGCTAACTACGAAACTGAAAATGAACGCATTCAGTTATCGAATTATCAGCGTGATCTTCAACTACGAAAAGTGAAATGATGTCTATGAATCACACATCTA
>NZ_JACJEP010000091.1:0-249 GCF_014164135.1 Pseudoalteromonas sp. SG45-1 | reverse complement strand
GGAGCTGTGCGGGCGTCTAGAAACGTCCTGTAGGCCGTCTAGTCCCTTCTCTTTGTATCGCTTATACCACTTTCGAAGAGTGGGCCTAGAAATTCCACACCGACGACAAACTAGGCCCGCATTATGTAGTGGTAAATTAATTTTGGCCACCCATTAAGAAAGAAATGTTATGCTGATAAGCATACAAATTTGGGTGAAAAAATGACGAAATTAAAACGTGCAACGTATTCTGCAGCAATCAAATTAGAA
>NZ_JACJEP010000090.1:0-251 GCF_014164135.1 Pseudoalteromonas sp. SG45-1 | reverse complement strand
GCATGGAGTCAGGTGGGTCCAAAACGCTATTGTCACCAAGCAAATTTGGGCGTTAATTCGTATATCTACGCATTAACTGAATTTGGAAAATATCTGATAATATTTTTTAAGTCTTTCTAAGTAATGTCTACTTTAGTCATATTAACTTCTGTCAAACTGTCGCATAAAACGCGTTTGGCGTTGTATGGTTAAGCCTCACGGGTAATTAGTACAAGTTAGCTTAATGGCTCACACCACTTCCACATCTTGCC
>NZ_JACJEP010000008.1:0-151424 GCF_014164135.1 Pseudoalteromonas sp. SG45-1 | reverse complement strand
AGTTCATCGCTTTAATAAATCCCAACAAGATGCCTTTTTACCGCACATAGAAGACGGCACCTTTATATGTGTAGGTGCAACCACAGAAAACCCATCGTTTGCCCTTAACAACGCTATATTGTCGCGTGCACGCGTGTATGTTTTAAAATCGCTTGCCGATACCGACTTATACACCGTAATAGAGCGCGCACTTAAACAAGACGAGCAGCTAAGCCAAAAACACATCACTATTGCCGACAACGCTAAAAAGGCACTTTGCCAAGCAAGTGGCGGCGATGCGCGTAAAGTACTTAATTTACTTGAACAAGCAGTTGACTTAACGTCCGAGCAAAACGGTCAATACAACGTAGATGAGCACGTACTTAGCCAAGTGCTACCAACACATTTAGCTAAATACGATAAAGGCGGCGATGAGTTTTACGATTTAATATCGGCCTTTCATAAATCAGTACGAGGTAGCTCCCCCGACGGTGCACTGTATTGGTATTGCCGAATTTTAGCCGGTGGCGGCGACCCTTTGTATGTAGCAAGGCGTTTACTTGCCATAGCTACAGAAGACATTGGTAACGCCGATCCGCGTGCGATGGAAGTGGCTTTAAACGCGTGGGATATATTTCAACGTGTTGGCCCAAGCGAGGGCGAGCGTGCAATAGCACAAGCCACACTGTATTTAGCCAGCGCACCTAAAAGTAATGCAGTTTATATGGCGTTTAATCAAGCCAAAGCAGACGCTCAAAACGAGCCAAGTTACCCAGTACCAGAGCATTTACGTAATGCCCCAACTAACTTAATGAAAGACTTAGGGTATGGCGCTGAGTATCGTTATGCGCACAATGAAGAAGGCGCATTTGCCGCAGGTGAAAAATACTTACCACCAGAAATGGACGGCAAAGAATATTACTTACCGAGCGAGCGCGGACTTGAGCAAAAAATTAGACAAAAACTCGATTACCTAAAAGAGCGCGATGCGCAAAGCCCACTTAGACGATACGAAAATGATTAAACTTTATATGATGATCGCCCTTGGCGGAGCCTCAGGTGCGTGTTTACGGTTTTTTATTAGCGAAAGCATGCTAAAACTCCTCGGTAGGGGATTCCCTTTTGGCACGTTGACGGTTAATATTCTGGGTTCATTGTTAATGGGCATTTTGTACGGTTTGATAGATAAAGAAATTATCACCGCAAGCCCCGCCAAAACCCTTATCGGTATTGGCTTTTTAGGTGCATTAACCACCTTTTCAACATTCTCAATGGACTCGTTGTTGTTATTACAACAAGGTCACTTTATTAAAATGGCCCTCAATATCATCTTAAACGTGATGGTGTGTATTTTTATGGCTTGGCTGGGCCTTCAGCTAGTAATGCAAAAAGGTTAAAAAACTAACATGTTAGATTCTAAATTTTTACGTCAAGACATCGAACAAACTGCAGCACGTTTAGCGGCGCGCGGTTACGAACTCGATGTAGCGACGGTAACGGCACTTGAAGAAAAACGCAAAACATTACAAGTAAAAACGCAAGAACTTCAAAGTCAACGTAATGCAAGCGCAAAAGCAATTGGTCAAGCCAAAGCTAAAGGCGAAGACGCACAGCCACTACTTGATGCAGTAGCTAACTTAGGCAGTGAGCTAGATGCCGCTAAAACAGAGCAAGATGAAGTATTAGCCGCAATTAACGACATTGCTTTAGCAATTCCAAACTTGCCAGACGAGTCGGTACCGGCGGGTAAAGACGAGGACGACAACGTTGAAATTTTAACGTGGGGCACGCCTAAAAAATTCGATTTTGAAGTTAAAGATCACGTTGATGTAGGCCAAGACCTAAACGGTTTAGACTTTGAAATGGGCGTTAAAATTAGTGGCGCACGCTTTACTGTAATGCGCGGCCAAGTAGCGCGTATGCACCGTGCACTAACGCAATTTATGCTAGATACACACGCTGATAAAAACGGCTACACAGAAATGTATGTACCGTACCTAGTAAATAGCGCAAGCCTTTATGGCACCAGCCAATTACCTAAATTTGCAGGCGATTTATTCCACACATTAGGCCTTGTAAACGATGACGGCGAACAACAAGCCGGCTTTAGCTTAATTCCTACAGCTGAAGTACCACTTACAAACAGCGCCCGTGACGAAATTTACGACGAAAGCGATTTACCAATTCGCTTAGTTGCCCACACTCCGTGTTTCAGAAGTGAAGCAGGCAGTTATGGTCGCGATACACGTGGCTTAATTCGTCAGCACCAGTTTGATAAAGTTGAACTAGTACAACTTGTAAAACCAGAAGACTCAATGGCAACGCTTGAAGAGTTAACAGGGCACGCAGAGCAAATACTACAAGCACTTGACCTACCATACCGAAAAGTAATTTTATGTATGGGCGACATGGGTTTTGGCTCAGCTAAAACTTACGATTTAGAAGTATGGTTACCTGCGCAGGATACATACCGCGAAATTTCATCATGTTCAAACATGGCTGACTTTCAGGCGCGTAGAATGCAAGCACGTTTTCGCCGTGAAGGTGTTAAAAAGCCAGAGTTACTACATACACTAAATGGTTCAGGCTTAGCCGTTGGCCGTACACTAGTAGCCATACTAGAAAACTACCAACAAGCCGATGGTACTGTAGTCGTACCAGAAGTATTACGCCCATACATGGGTGGACTTGAAGTGATTGGTAAACAATAAAAATCAGTTTAGTTAAGCTTTAAAAGAAAAGCCGCTGTTTAAAAAACAGCGGCTTTTTTATTGAGTAAAAATTTATATCGGTACTAATTTTTATCGACACTTAAGTGCCGGTACTTTTAATGGCTAAGAGGTTATGAGCGATTTATTAATTTAAAATCTTTAGGTACCACAAATTTACTATCGCGAACGTCTTTCATTTCAACAGACTTTATTTCGTAAACATAGCGCACTACAGGATCTTTACGCCAGTGATCCATTACCATTTCTTTACCTTTATCCATTAGCCCACCAAGCAGTTGTGAACCAACTTCATCTAATCCGGCGCTGTAATCAACAGGTTTACGTGCGGTTTTACAGGCTTTCAATTGTTGTTTCCATTCAAGTTTAACTGAAATTGGGTAGCCTTTAATAGTTGCTAATTTTTGGCCAATCTCACCAACGAACTGATTATCTTCGTTACTTATATCACCTGTAAATCCTGCAATAGCTTTATAGGCTTGCGCACCTAATAAGTTCATTAATGCATTGTCATCGCCAATAGCTTTAAGGTAGCTGTCTTGAAACTTCTCATGAACTTGTAATGCACGTTTAGTTTTTGCATTTTGTGCTGTGGTCCAAAAATCAAAAGTCACTATGTTTTTATCTTCTGCGCCAGTGGTATCGTGGTAGCGGGTAGTCCAGTTAACAACGTACTGCTCTGTATCGAACCCATTAATTGTTCGGCTTTTTCCCGTTTTTTCTACAGTAAATGAATTCTCTTTCAAGTCAACACTACAACCAACTTCTTCGTATGTTTGATATTCTTCAGCATCTTCATCTTTCTCAAAAATGCTATCAGTAAAGCTTACTTCATCACAACCTGCCATAGGGCATTCGCTATATGTCTCGTCATCATAGTCAATGTAATAGCTTTTATTTTTAGAGGAATCAAAAACACGAGACTTATCAGAATTTGCCCAGCGCATTAGCCAGCTATCAAATGTATTTATTTCATGGATAACTCGCTTCGATTCACGAGTTAGTACAGTTTGCTTTCCTGTGTAGTCAGGTACATATAAACCATTAATTGCATACTCAGCCTTCAGTACAGAAGTTGGATTTAGTGGAGTTGTATCTTCTACTTTGGTACTAGCACATCCGGCAACAGCTAAAGCCACTACGATGAGTGTAAATGATTGTTTCATCTTCAGTTCCTTCTTAATTAAACTTGTACGAATTGTAAACCAATTGATTTATTTGTAAATAAATGGCGCGTTAAAATTGTGATTATTTTGGGAACGATTACTTGAGCTTAATTACAAACTGCTTCTTTATAATAAAAGAAACAGATAATGATGGACTTAAGAAGTGCGCATTCGCACTACTATACAGACAACAGGCATGTACCTAATTTAAAGTGTTAATCTTAGTAGATAAATTAAAGTTATTAAAAATCGTTAAAATTTATGAGAATTATTTTTTATAGCTTAAAGGTTAATATAGACTTCATACATAAGAACTTAGATGCACTAAAGCCGCTACTTACTTTAAAAGCGCAGCGGCTCTTATCCCTCTGTGAATTAATTTGCTTTAAACAACATTAGCTTTGCCTCTTTACCGTCTGTTAATACCGCGATGTTACCCTTATCAGTTATAAACACATCTCTTAACCTGCCTGCGGCATTAGGAAATACGTGAGACTGTGTAAATTCACCACTTAGCAGATTAACGCTGTAGAGCTTTTTATCAACAAGAGTAGTGATAAGCACATGTTGTTGCAATGAAGGAAAAGCTGCATGTTTAGAGCCGTAATACGCCATGCCTGACGGCGCTATTGATGGCGTCCAATTAACACTTGGTTTTTGCATGCCTTTATATTCGGTAAAGGGTGAAATACGCGCTTGCGAGTAATCTTTGCCATAGGTGATTACCGGCCAGCCGTAATTAGTGCTAGCGGTTAAGTAGTTTAGCTCGTCACCGCCTGCAGGGCCGTGCTCGTGGCTAACAATTTGCTGCGTATCGTAATCATAAACTAAGCCTTGAGGGTTACGATGACCAAAGGAGTAAACAGCATGTGCATTTAGGTTTTTGTGATTAATAAATGGGTTGTCTGTTGGAATGGTGCCATCTAGGTTTATACGTAATATTTTACCAAGTTGGCTGGTGATAACTTGTGCTTGCTCTCTAAAGTCAAACCCATCGCCCGTTGAAACTAATAATGTATTGTCGGGTAGGATAAGGGCGCGTCCTGCGTAATGTTGCGGTGTGTTTTTATCAGTCGCTACTTTATAAATAACGTTAGGCTTTGAAAAGTCAGTGCCATTAAACGTGGCTTTGGCAACAACCAGCCTGTTTGCGCTTGCATCACCTTGGGCATAAGTAAAAATAACTTCTTTTGAGTCGTTATAATCTGGTGATAAAACAATGTCGAGTAAACCACCTTGGCCCGCAACGTATAAGCCCTCAAGGTTTAATTTTACTCTTGATTGCACGTTGTTCTTAACTATAACTACATGACCATCACGCTCTGTAATTAACCATGTGCCGTTTGGTAGTTCAACCATGCTCCACGGAGACTGTAATTGCGTAGCCAGTGTTTGTGTACTGTATTGCTCCTTTGGTAGCGCAGCGCTTGCATTAACAGAAAACGCACAAAGCGAAAGCAGAGTAAAAAAAGAGATACATTGTTTACCGGGCAAGCCTTTGCTAGCATGGCCAGTATAAGAAAAAAGCTTTATTTTAAGTTGAGATAACCATGTCGTTTTTAACACGTGTATTGCCTTCATTTTTAGTTTCTTGGGTACTTACATTCACACTAGCTAGCTTGTTTCATAGCCAATACGTTGTCAATCAATTAGTTAATGTAGGTGTAGTGGTGGGCTTTAGTGATCGTGCTAGTTTAACGCTTGATGATTGGTTAGGCCTATTACCTACCTACGGCGCTATTATTGCCGTAGCACTTGCCATCGCTTTTTTTGTTACCGCAAAGCTTAATAAAAAGGTTCAAAAATACACTACTCAGTTATTTGTTATTGCTGGCATTGTGGCATTTGCTATTGTGTTAATTGCCATTGAATCAATTATGAATATTCATATTATAGCGGGCGCAAGAGGCTGGGGTTTTTATGCTCAACTGCTTGCAGGCGCGGTAGGTGGTTTTACATTTTCGCAATTATTTAAAGTAACTAAAAACCAAAAAGCGTGTTAGATGTGTGAATATAAGTACGGTTTATACGTTATATAGTGATTAATAAATAAAGCCCGCTGTTTATTATAAACAGCGGGCTTTAAATATGGCCTTTAGAAATTAATTAAAAAATTAAACTAATCAGTTTGTAGCTACTTAACCCAAAAATTAGGATTAAAACGGGTAGGGTTACCAGGTTTAACAGCAAAGAATTTGTGTAGTTTCCCATAACCCCTTTTTGATTAACCAGCCATACAAGGTAGGTGCTAACAATAGGGAGTAATAACCCGTTAGCCGCTTGCGCGAATATAATTACCGCGACAGGGTCTAAACCGAGTGACGCCACCGCAGCACCAAACAATAAAATAACAATAGCGACGCCTTTAAAGCGCGTGTTGCTCATATCGTTAGACCAGCCTAACATGCCACACACAGCATAAGCACCCGCAAGCGGCGCTGTAATAGCACTTGTTAAACCTGCAGCAAATAAGCCAATAGCAAAAAAGTAATGAGCGGCGTCGCCAAGCAATGGCTCTAGTTGCACGGCCATGTTAGCCGCACTAATTTGCCCCGCATCGGTGCCATAAAATGCAACTGAAGCTGTAGATAAAATAGCTAAAGTGATCACACCGCCCAAAGTGATTGATAGGCCTGTATCAACATTTGTTTGTTTAATCATTTTTTGCATGTCGCTGTTACTGTCGTGTCTAGCAGCAAGTACGCCGGAGTGCAAAAATAAGTTATACGGCACAATGGTAGTGCCAACTAAAGCTAGTATGGTTGTAATAGAGCCTTCAGGCATACTAGGAATAAAACCAGCAAATACATCACCCAGTGAAGGCGCTGCCATTACAAGTGTTGAGATAAACACTAAGCTCATTAAAATAACGAGTAAAATTAGCGCGTTTTCAACCACTTTATGTTTGCCGCTATACAGTAAAGCTGCACTAAAAAAAGCAATAAGTGGTGTCCATAGTTGGGAGCTAACTTGAGGGAATATTTCAATTAATCCCATGCTAGCGCCACTTAAGTTACCCGCTTCATAAGCTGCACTGCCCACACCAATGGCGCTGATGACTAAAAATATAGCTAAAGATTTAAATAAAGGCGTTTGAATATGTGCTCTGAGCGCTTGAGCTAAATCTTGCCCGGTGGCAACGCCAAGGCGCGCCGCCATAGATTGTAATAATATAGTGGCAATTACTGAAAACAGTAATGTCCATATAAGTGCAAAACCAAAGTTTGCACCTGCCACGCTGGCGGTAGTAATGGTCCCTGGTCCAATGAAGGCAGCGGTGACGAGTAGTCCTGGTCCTAATCGCATAATTGACCTTAATAGTGCTATTGCATGTTGCTATTTAAAGTTACATCTTACGTTTAAAACCAATATTTATACGCGATGCCGATTGTGTTAAAGCTGTCACTTACAGTAAGTGCCTTGCAGCAGTATTCGCTCCTTGACGATTTCTTTTTTATAAGCATATATTAAAAAAGGGCGCGTAGGATACCAACTTGTATATAGATTTAAAGGGGATACAGTGCGTTTGCATGAATTTTAAACGAATATATAAGCGAGTTAAATGAATGATGCCGATATTTATATCGGCATCAGTATATTTACTTTATTAGGCTTCTAATCGCTTCTAAGCCTTTTTTTAGGGTGTCTGCATCGGTAGCATAGTTAATACGAATACACTCGTGCTTGTGCGCCCAATCATCGTCAATGCCGATAAAAAAGTTGTGACCTGGGATCACATACACGTCTTGCTCTTTAAGTTGTTGATACAACACCTCGCTTGTTATTTTTGTATCTTTAAACCACAGCCACATAAAAAATGCACCTTCAACTTTGTGCAAATAAACAGGCAGTTCGGCAAATACTTCGTCAAACAACTCAATCGCTATGTGTGCTTTATTACGATAAAAAGGCAGTACAACATTACGGCACAGTGGCAGTAGTTCGTTGTCGTTAATTAGGCGTGTCACTAAGCTTGGGCCAATACTATTTGGTGATAAAACCATGCTGCCGTTTACGCGGCCAATTGCTTTAATAATCTCATTATTGGCAACCACAATACCGCTGCGTAAACCCGGTAGGCCCAGTTTTGAAAGTGACATACATAAAATAATATTTGAGTTCCACGTTAGGTTTGCATCGGTGTAAATACAACCTGGGAACGGATCGCCATATGCGTTATCAATAATGAGTGGAATACCATATTGCTTAGCAAGTAAATCAAGGTGTTTTACTTCATCATCAGTAATTACATTACCTGTTGGGTTAGTAGGGCGTGATACGCACAGCGCGCTTATGCTGCTGTCGTTTGTTAGTGTTTTTTCAACTGCTTTAAAATCAATGACGTATTTAAACTGTTTTGATGTGCTGCCTGTATTCAAAATTTCGATATCAGGCTTTATGGCAACAAACATATCAGCCGATAAACCTTGATCGGCATAACCTATGTACTCTGGCGCAAGGGGAAATAAAATCTTTTTATGGCTGCCATCCGGCATTTCGCCTGCCAACATATTAAACAGCACAAAAAAGTTAGCTTGGCTGCCATTACCAAGTGCTATGTTATCGGCGCTAATATCCCATGCATACTCTTTACTTAGCTGGCCTGCTAATGCCGCTCTAAACTCGTCGTTACCGGTTGGGCCGTCGTAAAGGCCAAATACCTGCGATACCTTGTTACTGGCAACGAGTTTTTGTAATTCACTTAAAAAAACCTCATTTACTTGTGGTACTAATGCGGGGTTACCGCCACCCAGCATAACAATATTAGGATTGTTGCTATTTTTAGCACCACCTAAATCTTCCATTAACTGAGTAATGCCGTTGGGTTGTGTAAATTTAGTGCCAAAGTTTGAGTAGTTCATAATGCATAGCGTTTGTTAATAATGGGGAGGGCAGTATAGCGTAAATAAAGGGCTTAAATCCGATGATGAGAATAATTCAATGCTAAGATTTACAGCTAGTTAAAGTAATGTAATTCCTTATAAAACAAAGGCTAATTTAAGACTTTTTAACGCCGTATAAAAACTCTTCGCCGCAGTCCATATACAAATCAAATTTGGCCATGACTTTGGTGAAAATAGGGGCGTGTAAAAACTCGTTTAACCATGCACGAACATGCGTATATTCACTTTGTAAGTACCAGTGTTTATCTACGCGGGCAAACTGTCTAATAAATGGCAGCAGGGCATAATCGGCTAGACTTTTTTCATCGCCTATTAAGTATTTATGCGTGGTTAGTTTTACTTCAAATTGCTTAATAAACTCTTCGCAGGCTTTTTGATAATAAATTTGTGCCATGTCTTTTGTACGAGCATAAAATTTGTACTTTTCGAGCACCGGTTTAAATTGCGTGTCGTTTAGCTTAATTAACTCAAGCATGCGCTCAAGTGCTAATGGGTCTTGAGTATGCAGTAAATTATGCGGATCGTTTTGCTTTAAAGCCCACAGCATAATATCTAGGCTTTCATCTATAACTTGGTTATTAGGCAGTAATAAAACAGGCACAGTGCCTTTAGGCGATATTTGCAACAGATGCGGCGGTTTATTTTTAGTTTTTATAGCGCGTAGAAGTACTTGTTGCTCTGCCATTAAAATACCCATTCGTGTACGCATTGCGTATGGGCAGTGTTGTAATGAATATAATAATGGCAATGTCATGTTAGTTACCTTAGCTGTTTAGGCCTTCAACATACTGCTGGCGGGTTTGTACTTTAACCAAGCTATTTAAGTGTTCAACCGCTTGTGTTTGCCCGTTAATTAAATCTTGAAAATGCGCAAGTAACACGGCTTTATCCAGTTTTTCTTTATCGCCTGAGCCAATGTCGGTTAAATCAATCATAAATTCGTCAAATTTGTCGGCAAAGTCACTCACAATATCCATGTTTAAAAATTGCTCATGGTTGTAAATACTTGGGTAGCCGCCTTTTTGTTTATCAATAGCAAAACTAATACCTTTAACATTGGTAACGGTGGTTTCTTTTTTACAGCTCAGCATACAGCTTGCGTCAATGCGTGGTTTTTTACATCCTACTGTTTGCTGGAAAAAACATTGTCGGCTAGTCATCATTAGTATTGGATGATAAATGCTGTACATCATTTTAAAATTGTTAGGGCGTTTAATATTACGCATTTGTGGTTTGTTTATTTCGTTTGAAATAAACGCGCCTTTTGCGTTTAAATCTTCTTGTAGTGTTAGTAACGCATAAGAGTTTGTGGTGTTTAACAACGGGCCTGCAATCCAGTCAATACCCATTTGTACTGCTTTAAATGCAACGCCTGTGTTGTTACTAATAATAAGCTTAGGTTTTACAACCTCGAGCAAACGTACCGCTTCATCAAAATCTTTACCAATTAACACCGCCGGAAACCACGGAATTAAATGTGGGTGCTCTAAAAATACATTAATGTATTTATCGTTATCGGTTCTAAAGCTCTCTGGTAATTTAAAGTAAACATCGCCACCTGTTAAATCACATAGATGAACGTCTTTTATGTCCGATATTAAAATAGAGAGTGTTGTTTTGTTATCGGCTTTAGGGTGGTTTACTAGTTTTGGCAGTTCAACAGTGGCGAGGACGTATTTGCCTTCGTTTAATAAAAACGCGACTTGCTTTTTAATACGGGCAAGCTCTTTAAACGGAATGCTTAAGTTGTTGCCTAAGTTTGAGTAATCCATATTTTTAATTTCAAAATTGGCATTACTAAAGGTTTTAAAGCGTTTATCAATAGCTGCAATATCAACAACCGATTTATCGGCGGTTTGCATAGGCATTTGCGATTGAACTTCAAAGCGTTGAGGTTGAAGGGCGCTTTGTTCTGCTAGGGTGTTGTCGTGTTTATCGTTTATTGTCAGTGTTACTGTAAATGGCTGGTTTAATTGGCCGCCAAACTCAAAACGTAGTTCTCGCTTTGAAATATCTAAAAACTCAATCTTCTTTTTAACTAACGTATCAATGTCATTTTTTTCTGCGGCGAGCTCTTGTTGTGCATCGTAAATTTGCACAACCGAAATCGCGTTACTCTTTTCGTTAGCGTGATCAAAGCTATGGTCGCGCGGGTTGTCGGTAAACATGTTTTTTGTCATGTCACCTTGCAAAAACTTATTAGTAAAATTACGGTTAAATACTTTGTATAAGCTTGAATCATCTTCAATTAAATTACCTGTTTGTACAAAGGTATCTATTTGTTTGCGCCAGCTATCAATAACGGTATGTACGTAGTTAGCACCTTTAATGCGGCCTTCTACTTTTAACGAGTCAACACCCGCGGCTACCAACTCCGGTAAATCAAAATAGGCTGAATTATCTTTTAAGTTTAACGGATGTTTGTTACCCATGGCGGTTGGCTCGTATTCATCACGACATGCTTGTGAGCAACGACCACGGTTACCTGAGTTACCCACACTTACTGAGCTTGAATAACATTGCCCCGAAAACGCAATACACAATGCACCATGTACAAACACCTCGGTTAATACATCGCATTTGTGCGCTACGTCGGTCAATATTTTAATTTCAGTTAAGTTAAGCTCGCGCGATAAATTTACACGTGTCGCGCCAATGCGCGCTAAAAACTCAACCTGTGATTCGTTATGGGTGGTTAACTGAGTTGATGCGTGAATATGCAAAGTAGGAAAGTGCTTTTTAACTATATTGAATAACCCTAAATCTTGCACAATAATGCCATCGAGCGTGGTATTTACGAGTTGGTTAAGTAGCTTAAATAGCGCGCCCATTTCGTGCTCTAATATAACTACATTTAGCGTTAAAAATATTTCACAGCCGTATTCATGGGCTAGGCGAAGTGCGCCGTTAAGCTCATCAAACGAAAGATTAGACGCTCGGTTACGTGCATTAAAGGTATCTAACCCACAATAAACCGCATTAGCACCGGCTACAATGGCGGCTTTTACCGCGTTAACATCACCGCCTGGGGCTAATAGTTCAATCTTTCTACTCATTACAATGTCGCTTCGCTCATATTTAATTGTCGCGAATTTTATATGGTTAAGCACGTTAATGCTATTTATTGAGGGATATAATAAAGACTAATACCAATTCGCTTAATTAAGTGATCTATTTTGAGGCTGGAAAAACGTGTTGATAGCTAGGCAAAAAATTCGCTATTTAGTTGTTCTCGGCAATTGCTCCTGCATTGCTTTACCTTCTGCATCCATGCAGTCGTAAATGAGAATTTTTTAACACAGGTAGCGACACGTTTAGCCCCGCAAAATGATTAAGTATTATTGCGGATTGGTATAAAGTAAAAGAGTGTATAAAATTACAATTAAGCTGGCTGATTTATTACGTAAACATGTAATAAAATGATAGTTTATAAGCCAGCAACACTTTCAACTTTACTTAGGCGAACCCCATCAGCAATCAAGATCTTAAACAGTTAGATACAGATTTAAAAAGTGATGAATCTGGAATTATTAACACCCAACTAAAAATAGCCACATTTAACCTGTTTAACTATCTTGAGCCGCCCAATGCATACTATGAGTTTGAGAAAATTTATACTGTGCAGCAGTGGGCTAAAAAGCAGCGTTGGATTGTTGATTACTTAACAGAACATGCCCCTGATGTGATTGGTTTTCAGGAAGTGTTTAGCATTGACTCATTAAAAGAGCTAGTAGGTGAGCAAGGTTATAATTACTTTGCTGTAGTTGATACGCCAGAGGTGATTGATGACTTTATTTATAAACGCCCTGTAGTGGCAATCGCCTCTAAATACCCCATAGTTGAAGTAGCAGCGGTTGAGCACGATAGTGAGCTTGCAAATGCGCTTGGCCTTAATAGTGAGTTTACTTTTAGTCGTAAAGTACTAAGAGCAACTATAACGCTGCCGCATATAGGCAATACTGATTGTTACGTGGTGCATTTTAAATCTAAACGCCCAATGATTAATGTCGATGAGCATAACAAAGAGCTTACACCCGAGCAAAACATAATTGAAATTTTAAAAGCGAATGTAGCGGGTGGGTGGGGCTCAACTATTCAGCGTGGCAGTGAAGCTACATTACTAATGATACAAATGATTGCTCGTCGCGAAGCTACGCAACAACCCATGCTATTAATGGGGGACTTTAATAATGAACTAGAGGATGGCGTATTAAGCCATTTACTGACAAGTACGCTACGCTTTGCGCCTGCATTTGATGCTAAAACCTACCTCGCTAAATATTGTTTAAATGATTCATGGGATTTGTTTGTTAACTCGCAGCTAAGCGAAGATGAACGGTCTAATGGTGAGGCAATGGCTAGCGATGAAATAAGCCATAGTGAAAGCAATAGCATTTTTGATTTAGCTGATGAAAACGAAGCAAAAAATGTTAATGCAACTAAGCTTATGCCCTTAAGAGCGCCAACACATTATTATGGCGCGAGCAGCTCCGTGCTTGATTATATTTTATTATCATGTGAGTTTGATGCCAGCTACCTTGGCAGTTTTTTTGAGGTGATTGAGTATAATACTTATGATCGTCACTTAATTAACCCCGAATTTGAGCGTGATGATTTAAGTACCGATCATGGTATTGTGTTAGTAACACTAAAACTAAGAAGCTAGGCTTGCTCTATGCATAATTATGCTAAAATTATAAATTAAAAGTATTCATATAGCAGCAATACTTGATGTATTGCGCCGGTTTGTATATTTTATCATCAGCCTTTTGAATTGTATTAATAATAAATTACTAAAATGGTAAATATGGAATTTTATACCTACTTGAATCATAAGCGAAATATGGATTTACCTTCGCAAATACATAGTTTCATTGTAAAGCGAATTTATAATTTTACATTTTTAGTGAAAGCTTTGCTTTTTGCTTTGTTTGTTAGCTTAAACAGCGCTTACGCACAAGAAACCACCTCATACAATTTAACTAATGAATCTAATGCAGGGCTGCTAAAAAGAGCTGAATTACTTATAGATACTGACGTTATAACAAGTATTGAACTAAGTAAGTCGTTGTTGTCACAAGCGCAAAGTGCTGATGACACGTTACTCAGCGCAAAGCTACATAACTTGCTAGGTAGGGCGAATAAAAAAAATAACAATATTAATGCATCGCTCGAACACTTTTTACAATCCTCTGTTTACTACAGCAAATTAAATGATTCACGAAACCAAATAAAGGCGTCTATTAATTATATAAATATATTATTAGAAGAAAAACGTTATGACGAACTTACTACCCGCATTGAAACTTTATTACCAACAACCCTTGTGTATGGCGATGACTTTTTTATAGCGCAAGTGCTCCTTACTAAGGGGGATTCGTTATATGAACAAAAAAAGTACAATAACGCGAACGCGCAATACACATCTGCTTTAAAATACCTTGTTAACGAAGACGAATTAATACAAAGACAGTTAGGTGAAACGTATAAAAAATTAGCTCAGTCGTACAAACGCCTCAAAAATAGAGAGCAAACGGCTCACTTTTATACAAAAGCTTTAGAGGTATATTCTAATTTAGGTGATTTAAAGCTAATGGCGCGTACTTTAAATACACTAGCAGAAGCACACCGTTATTTAGATAACTTAGTTTTAGCCCTTGATTACTCCACTCGCGCATTAGAAATACATAAAGACATTCACGATCCTGTTGGCTTTGCTAAAGCATTACTAGGGGCGGGTATTATTTATCGTCATATTAATCTTTATGAAAAATCACTTGAACATATAAATGAGGCATATTTATATTATAAAAAAGTAAATAACATGCTTGGGATTGCTAAAACATCAAATCAAATGGGACTGGTATATACACGATTAAGGCAGTTTGATCAGGCCGAATTTTTCTATCAATTAACTATCGATTTGCCAAAAGGTATGGTCGAGGAAAAAACGCTCGCTTCAGCTTTAAGAGAAATGGCTGTTATTAACCTCGAATCTGGCGACTTAGCATCAGCAATGCAATATGCTAAAAAAGCTTATATCACTTATAAAAACAAAAACCTTACATCGTACATTTCTACAACAGCACGTATTATTGGTAATATTTATCGTGCCCAAGGAAATAACAACAAGGCTATAGAGTATTACAAAGAGTCATTGTCGTTTGCCAGAGAAGCAGGTGGTAAACTTTATGAGATAAAGTCGCTTACTGCGCTTGCGGGCATTTTAATTGGTATTGATACAAATGAGGCGATTACTTTACTGAAAAGGTCACTCGCTTTATCAACCGAAATAGATGATAAATTACATATGCTATATGCCTATCGTGAAATTCGAATAGCAGAAAAATTGCGTGGTCGTATAGAAGAGTCACTTCGTTATGCAGAAGAAGAAATAGCCCTAACCGATATTATTCAAAATGAAAGAAATGAAGATAAATTGGCGCTTGAAAAAGCACATTTACATTCGCACAAAATGGAAATAGAGCTTGAGACGTTAAGAGAAAAAGAAAAACGCCATCAGCTTGAGCTTGAAAAGAAAAATAATCAAATTGAAATCGCCGCCCAAGCTAGAGTTATATCAGAGCTAGAGCTTTCAAAGAATAAATACGCCAGTATTGCGCTCGCATTTTTATTAGCCGCTTGTTTAGCTATTGTATTACTGGTTTATAGAAGTTTTATTGCCTCTAAAAAACGTAATGAAGAGTTAGACTATTTGGCAGCAAGAGACCCTTTGACCAATTGTTATAACCGTCGTATTTTATTTGAGGTTATGAATCGCGACTTTATGGATTTACCTCAGATTGAAGAGTACTGTATTTTAATGGTCGATATTGATCATTTTAAAAGCGTTAACGACACCTATGGGCATAGCATTGGTGACACAGTACTTTGTGGCGTAGCCGAACTTTTACAAGCTAATATACGTAAAAGTGATAGCGTGGCCCGTTTTGGTGGCGAAGAATTTTGTATTATTTTGCCCAACACAACTCAAGAGCAAGCAATACGTATAGCTGAGGCTATTCGTATTAAAGTTGAAAAAGCGACATTTGAAGATATTCCTGTTACGTGTAGCTTTGGGGTTACGTCTATTAAATTTAAAGCCAGAACACCTTCTGAGTTGATTGAACAGGCTGATTTAGCTCTTTATGAGGCTAAGTCCTTGGGGCGTAATCAGGTAGCGTTATGGGATGCTTCGCTTGAAGAGTTTAAACTTTATAGATCGGAGTAAATCCAGCAGTATACAGTTTAGTTTTGATGTTATTTTTTAAAATTATAACAAGTAAATTTTATACAATGCTGTGTGTTACTTACATATGTAATTAGGTCTATTAGATTAACCCTTTGAATATCAGTGTGTTAGCTTAGGCTTTAAAATTGCAATCAATACTAAGTTAAAAACAAAACAAGGGATTTAATAATGACTGAAGTTGCACTTTCGGCCTATTTGGCATTTTACCTCTATTTAATTATGTTGCTTGTACAGTGGGCTGTGGCTACTTTTAGCAAAGCTAAAGAACCAAATGCTGTACCAGGTAAAATTGACGAGGATTTATCGCACGACAGCTTTATATTTAGAGCACATCGTACGTTTCATAATACGCTTGAAAACAGTGCATTATTTATAGGTACGGTGTTATTTGCGTTTGTAATTAATTATCAAAGCCCGATTTTTGCAATGTGTATTTGGGTGTATTTAATTGCGCGTTTAATTCACATGGCGCTGTACTACGCTATAGCAACGGAGAAAAACCCAAGCCCACGTAGTTACTTTTTTTTAATCGGCGTATTTGCTAATGTGGTTATGCTGATAATGATAGGGTTAAGGCTAATCTCTTAATTTATAAAAAAGTTATAAAATTTATTTATAACGATAAAAAAAGCGAAGAGCCTTTAAGGCATCTTCGCTTTTTTGTTTAAAGTAGAAGCAGAATAAAACTACCTCTACCGTAATGTAATATTAATGGCTAATCGACGCCTATAAACCCGCCTGTTTGGTGTGTCCATAGGGCTGCGTATATTCCACCCTTAGCGATTAATTGTTCATGAGTGCCTTGCTCAACTACGCCGCCGTCATCAAGTACAATTAATCTATCCATTTGTGCAATGGTTGATAGCCTGTGCGCTATGGCAATAACTGTTTTACCTGTCATTAAATCATCAAGACTTGCCTGAATTGCGGCTTCTACTTCTGAGTCGAGTGCGCTGGTGGCTTCGTCGAGTATAAGTATGGGGGCATTTTTAAGTAGTACACGTGCAATAGCAATACGTTGGCGTTGACCGCCTGAAAGCGTAACACCGCGTTCGCCCACTTGTGCATCAAAGCCTTTATTGCCTTTGCTGTCGACCAAGTCGTTTATAAACTCAAGCGCCTTAGCTTGTTTGGTCGCGTTGATCATCTCATCGTGGGTTGCATCGGGGCGACCGTACAAAATATTGTCTTTTACTGAGCGATGAAGCAAGGAGGTATCTTGCGTTACCATTGCTATGTAGCGGCGTAGGCTTTCTTGGCTAACGTCTGTGATGTTTTGCCCATCAATTTTTATTGTTCCAGAGTCGGTATCGTAAAAGCGCAGTAATAAGTTAACAAGTGTTGATTTACCCGCGCCAGAGCGACCGACTAAACCAATTTTTTCGCCAGGTTTAATATTTAAGTTTAAACCGTTCATTACAGGGCTGCGATTAGTCTCTTTTGCAGCTTTGCCGTAGTTAAAGTGTACGTTGTTAAACTCAATAGCACCTTGGCTTACGTTAAGCGTATCAGCATTTGGTTTATCGGCAACTTCGATAGGGTTCGACAGTGTTTTCATACCATCGGCTACGGTGCCAATGTTTTCGAACAAGCTGCTTATTTCCCACATGATCCACTGCGCCATACCGTTTAATCTAAGCGCTAAGCTAACAGCAACAGCAATAGCTCCGGCGCTAATTACGCTAAGCGACCATAAATAAAGTGATACAGCGGCAACCGAAAATACTAATAGGTAATTTAAGCTTTGAATAACAAAGTTTAAACTGGTTACTAAGCGCATTTGCTTGTACACAGGCTGTAAAAATACATCCATGCTTTGTTTTGCGTATTGCTCTTCACGCTGGGTATACGAAAACAATTTAATAGTTGAAATGTTAGTGTAACTATCAACAATACGACCAGTCATTTCTGAGCGCGCATCGGCTTGTGAGCTGGCAATTTTTTTAAGGCGCGGTACAAAGTAAAGTTGCACGCAAATGTATAAAACCAACCAAACTAATAAAGGGATCATTAAGCGCCAATCAGCTTCGGCAACTAAAAATACCATTGAGCCAAAATAAACCACGATATACATTAATACATCGAGTAGTTTGGTCACTGTTTCGCGAACGGCTAAAGAAGTTTGCAGTACTTTAGTGGCTATTCTTCCTGCAAATTCATTTTGATAAAAGCTAACACTTTGGCGCAGTAAATAACGATGTGCTAACCAACGAATTGACATAGGATAATTGCCAAGCAATGCTTGGTGCAAAATAGCAGAATGGAAAAAGACAACAATGGGCAATACTAATAACAGCATGACAGCCATTTTAATAAGTTCAGACTTTTGCTCTATAAACAAAGTTTCGGGCGTGTAGGCGGTTAACCAATCAACAAGTTGGCCCATGTAGCTAAATAAAGAAACCTCTAAAATAGCGAGCATGGCGGCACTGATTGACATAAGCAGCAACGACAGTTCCATTCCTTTGGTGTAGTGGCGACAAAAAGCAAATAAAGTAGAAGGCGGCTGAGTGGGTTGGTCCTCAGGAAATGCTTTTGTCATTTTTTCAAATAATCGATACATTTTAAAAACTTAAATGGCAAATAATGACGAGTATCATACCATTTAAGTATTTTTAAATGCAGGTTTGTAGGGCACTAATTATGAGTATTATTCTTATTTATTGCGTTGGGTTACTTAGGTTTATTCCTTCGCTCATGTATAAATCGTCATATCTGAGACCACCATTTCCGTAAGGCTTTTTAATTGGGCCTGTATTACAGTTTGCTAAAAAGTATATAAGAGGTTGTTCGCGCTTCATTCTAAATTGTGCATTTTTATATACCAGCGTTTGACTGTTAAACTCACCACCTTTTACGTAAACATCATATTGCTGACCTTGCTCTGAGGCTGCTGCGTTATTCACAACGTACCATACGTCGTACCAAGTATTTGTTTGCAGAGGTTTAGCTGACTGTTTTGTAGTGTAGTTTTGAATGTTGCTATATCCGCTGTCGGTTTTAACCATTAAAGCGCCATCGTTTACAAACCCGTTTGATTCTGTTTTATCGGTTACGCGAAGTGTTGGCTCAAACGCATCGTACGCATGTTTATTTATTAGCGCTGGAGAAAGGTTACTCAATCCAAAAGCATGGTTATTAGGAAACGCAGCCACGTTTATACGCATATAAAATGTGTAGGTGGCGCCAACTTCAACCGCTTGTGGAAGTTTTGTATAAGAAAGCGCTTTACGATTTCCTACAATGCCCTCAGCTGCAGGCTTTTTTAGTAAATAATGATTTATTGATGAGTTTGTTTGTTCTGGTTGTATAACCGTGATTTGAGGGTTTTTGACCTGTGGGTTAGTTTCATTTTGGGTATCGACACTTTGCCAGTCGCTAAGAGAGTTTTCAAAATTATCAATAAGTAGCCAATCGCTCGATGTATTTTTTTGAATGGTTGAACACGACGCTAACGCGCTTAACAAACATAAAAGTGACATGTGTTTAAAATGCATAATTGGCTCTCAGTAAGTTTAGATATTTTTGGTTAACCAATTATTGTTTTGGCTATAACTTTAAAGTAAAAGTTATGTAACCAATTTAATGTTTTTATGTCAATCACTAAAACAAAAGTTATGGTTTAATAGAGCTTGAGAAATATAATGTTGTTATTGTATTTATAAAATCAACTCAGCAAATTTTAACTGAGTATAAAAATAATTTAATAGTTAGGATGTTATATGTATACGGGTTCGTGTTTGTGTGGTGAAGTAAACGTTGAAGTGTCGGGCAGTATAACTAGGGCGTGTTGATCTTTATGGATTGAAATTTGTTCAATCTAGGGGCGATTTAATCGCGGCGCAAGGTTTGTAACCTAGTGGGCTAAGTAAAAACCGAGCAACAAAGAGTCAATCGTCCCTAGAAAGAACCCAAAGGGCAGCGCATGTTTGGCAACTATGCTGCGTTATCGCCTATGTATGGGGAACAACCACATATCATAGGCTCTGCCTTGCCTAAATACCAAACACACTGCTGCAAATTCAACCACCAAAGAACAACACGCCCACTATTATTCATTGTCATTGTTCACTGTGCAGAAAAAAAAGCGGGACTGCATTTGCAACCAATGGCTTTGTAAATACAAGTGACTTTACAATAACAAAAGGTCAAGAACGACTCAGTGAATATAGTTTTAAAGCAGGGCGCACACGTTATTTTTGTAGATGTTGTGGCTCGCCTGTTTACAGTAGCAATAATGATGACAAAAGCAGAATACGAATTCGTTTAGGAATATTCGATACCGATATTACTGAGCAGGTATTATCGCATAACTTTGTTACGTCTAAAGCTAACTGGGAGCAGCTCGAAACAAGCTTACCGTGCTATGAAAAACATGAACTTGGTCGGTAAAGCGTTTCATTCAATGTGGTAAATGCTGTTAATACTTTTATAAAGGTTTGGTGCAAAGTTTATAAACACCGGTGAGTTTTGTATTTCATCAACGTTTATATGCATTAATGTTTGCTGGCTTAGTATGATCACTATATTTTTGTATTCGTTAAACTCTATTATCGCTAAGCACTTAAAGTGTTGTCTTAAAAGTACTAAAAGCATTTGCAGCTCTTGGCCAGTTTGTGGGTTTAAATTAATGATTACTTGCGTATTTTGCTCACTGCAGCTATTTATATTTTGCCAAAAGCTATCGCTGGTTAAAAAAGGCTGATGATATTCACCACTAAAAATATCGATAGTGATTACGTTAAAGTGATCAGTGCATTGGGTAATATATTGCTCGGCGCATTGTAAATAGCTGCTGTGCTTAATAGGTAACTTAAAGTGCTGGGCTGCAATTAAGGCAATGCTTGGGTTTATTTCTACCGTGTTAAATGTATTGATGGTGTTTATGTAAGGCGTATTACTTTGTAAGTGATACATAATTCGCTCAAACCCTGCCGTGCCTAAACCTAGATTTAATATATTTAGTGTATCTACCGGTTTAAGTAAAAATAACATCATACACTGGTTTACCGGTACGATTACTTGCTCAGGGTGTATAAGGTTCATAACGCCTTGAATTGTTATGTCTTCATTGGTTTTTTGTGCAAGCGTTAACCATCGGTATTCTTTATTTTGATACACGCATACGGGGCCGTATGCACTTTGCTGCGACTCAATAAGGTTACTTGTAATTGTATCTTCTTTTAGCTGACGCATAACTTAAACTATTAATGTATACACAATCACAGTGTGCCACGAAAATCGCATTTTTTTATAGATTATTGTGTAACAAGGTTTGTAATTTAACCTCTAAATATAATATTGTATTAGCAATTAATCACTTAGACGTTATTCAAGGATTGGAAATGGGATTGATTTTAGGGCCTGCTGTTTTAGCGTGGTTTGCGGTATTTATCTATTCTTTACGATTAGGGTATGTGCTTATTTATAAAAATATGAGCGTGTTAACCACAGTGTCTACTTTTGCAATTAGTATTGTTGGTATGTTGGCTTTTATGACGTATGGATATAGGCAGTTTGTAAACAATACCTCAGTTTGGGCATTTGAGATCCCAAGTTACTTTTTATTTAGCAAAATAGCTTTTATAGGTGTATTGAGTGGTTTTTTACTTAACTACTATATTAAGCCTGAAAATAGTTCGGAGTTTTTGAGCTGTTTAGCATTTGTATTAATATTTATGTTTTCTGCTGGTGTGCTTGCAAGCTTAGGAGGACATGAGGCCTTTTTGAAAGAATTTGATATTAAAACCACTCATTAAAACCACTCATTAAAAGTATGCATAATAAATTTTGGCCCAGTACCTATTAAAGGTAGTGGGCTTTTTACTTTCCTAGTAACCTCTAGTAACCTCTAGTAAATGCGCTTTAGCGTGCTCCTTTCTGCATCTACCTCAAATGTATTGCCATAAAATCTTAGTTAAGTAATGGTTACACTATAATAATTAGGAGCTAATAGATGCTTAAAACACCTTTGAAAATCACAACAACGTTACTTAAATTTACTGCAATTGCAGGTGCCTGCACACTTGCATTATCAGCACATGGGAAAACACAACTTCAATACACAGAACAGCAAAAATTACATGACATAGCAGCTCAAGTATCAGCCGAACGTATTGGTAGTGACATTCAAACGCTGGTGGATTTCGGTACCCGCCATACGCTTTCAGAAACTAAATCGGATACTCGAGGCATTGGTGCGGCTAGGCGCTGGATAAAAAAAGAATTTGAAAAAATATCCGCGCAGTGTGGCGGTTGTTTGGAAATCATTGAAGTAAAGGACACTATATCGGGCGAAAAGCGCATTCCTAATCCTGTTGAAGTGGTTAACATTGTGGCTATTCAGCGAGGGTCAAGCGAGCCTAATCGCATGGTGATTATGTCGGGTGATATAGATTCTCGTGTAAGTGATGTTATGGACTTTACGAGTGATTCACCTGGGGCAAATGATAATGCATCAGGTGTGGCGGGAGTAATTGAAGCTGCCCGTGTTTTAAGTAAATACAAATTTAATGGTTCGGTAGTTTACGCGGCGCTTTCGGGCGAAGAGCAGGGTTTGTTTGGCGGAAAAATACTAACGGCTTATGCACAAAAGCATGACTGGCAAGTTCATGGCGTTTTAAACAACGATATGATTGGCAATATTACCGGTATTAATGGGGTAACTGATAATACAACTGCGCGTATATTTTCAGAAGGTACCCGTGTTGTAGAAACAAAAGAGCAAGCTAATACTCGCCGCTTTACAGGTGGTGAAGTTGATTCGGCGAGTCGAAATTTAGCGCGCTACATAGATACTATTGCTGACAGATACATTCCTAACTTAGATACAATGCTTGTATATCGATTAGATAGATTTGGCCGTGGTGGGCATCATCGTCCATTTAATGATGCAGGTTTTGCAGCAGTGCGTATTATGGAAACTAACGAGCACTACGATCGTCAGCATCAAGATTTACGCACTGAAAATGGCGTTGAGTATGGCGATACTATTGAAGGCGTTGATTTTGATTATACGGCTAAGTTAACTTCACTTAATGCGGTAACTATGGCATCTATGGCGTGGGCGCCCGCACCACCAAAAGAAGTTAAAATAAAGGGAGCTGTTACAGCTGATACGTCGTTTTCATGGCAACAAAGCAGTGATGAAAATATTGCTGGCTATAAAATTTATTGGCGTTACACGAGCGAGCCGCAATGGCAGTTTAGTAAATACGTTGGTAAGGTTTCACAGTACACACTTAAAAACGTAGTGATTGATAATTATTACTTTGGTGTAGCCTCTGTCAGTAAAGACGGTGTTGAGTCGCCAGTAGTATTTGCGGGTGATGTGGGTTCGTTTGATCACAATATAAAATAATAGTTTGGCTAAAAACACAGCAAACAGAGCGCTTTAAGGTGCAAATGACCGTTTTATACTTGCACCTTATTTACTAAGCCCTTAGAGTGTTAAAAAAGAAGTAAAAGGTTAATAAAAATGCAGCAACAAGAAAAAAAGCCGTTAACAGCAAAAGAACAAGTTATAACTGATGAGCAAAAAATGCAGTGGCAACGCGAATGTTTTCAAACAGCGCAAAAGCATTTAGCCGAAAAGGGCATTATGCCAAAATCAGTAGTTGATAAAGACAGTCGATTTTTAGCACCACTTTGTGCAATGTGGAAATTTAAAGCACAGAACGGTAAAACATATTGGGTAGTAACAGGGCGGTTACCTACAGATCATGCTGAAGTAAGTGCAGCTACAGATGCTCGTGATGCAATGCGTTACTTTTCTTTGCAGTGGCAATTAAAAGCGGATCAGATTATGAGTACAGGCGCGCGTGATAAAACACAGGTAGACTTTGCTAACTTACTTATAAACAGAGCACATGGCTTGTACGAAATGTATGATAATGAACCGCTGTGGGCAAATGAGGTAAAGTAACGACAGTTTGGGTTAAGTAAAAAATTAGAGGGTGATAGCTTATTTATTGCCCTTTTCTTTATCTAATGGACAAGTGTAAAGGGAGTAGTATTAAACGCTGAAACAGGGCATTGCATACGTTGCCTAGGAATTCCCGCCTCCATAAATACATTCCCTTGCTGAATAAAACCATTGCGCTTAAAACGCTCTACTTCATTTAAAATACAATTAATGCTTACTTCTTCAATACCTTGGTTTGACGCTAATTCTACAATAAAGTTTAGAAGCGATGTATATACTTTGCGATTACGGTGCTCAGGTAATACAGCTATTCTGCCGATTAAGCCATCTTTACATAATCTACCTGTTGCTATTGGGCAGTTTGCATCGTCTGTAACAAGTACATGTAATGCAATTTTATCTAGGCTATCAAACTCGATATGCTTGGGGATATGTAACTCGTAAACAAAAACTCGCTCTCGAATTTTTTGTAGCATATCTTTTTTTATATCCCATTCAACCTTATCAACCAGATAGCCCATTGCAAACTCCTATTGATACCAAATTAGAATGAGTAAGCAATCACAGCAAAATTATTTAAGCCAATATCAGATGAAAATTAAAAATTTTAACTGACCTGTATACATAATATTTTACGCTGTAACGTGCTCATCATTATTAATAAAATTGGTATTATTACTCGTGGTCTATATTAAACCAGATCCCCTCATTAACAAGTGTAGTAAAAGTTTGAGTAAAAACTAAACTTGGCTTTATTAAATTTAATGCTGAACTTTCAAACTCAGTATGATCGGTAAGTAGTTTTACCGCCGCTAAGTCGGTTAACGGCATAGCGTAATTTTCGCCATTTACACTTAGTAAAACTTCTGTATCGAGTTGCTGATAAATAGCGCGTGTGCCACCTAAGCGTTCAAACACTGCTTCTTCATTACTTAAATCATCGCTTATTTGCTCTGACGTAAATGGAGGCTCTACTGGCGCTAAATCCATTTCATGTTTGGGCTGACTAAGCGTTGAGCCTAGCCATTGTTTAAATAAATCGTCATTTTCTAAAAGTGCCGCCATCAATGTTTTAACTTTATCAACTTCAAGGTTTGTAAGTTCACCCTTTGATTTTCTTAATGTGATGTTGTGATCGGTATAACGTTTTTGTCCGCTTTCGGTATCAATAATATGATCGGCAAAGCTCGACAATAAATCTTGTTGGTTTGGCGCCCTAAAACCAACTGAATAATTTAGTGCATTTTCTACAGCGTAACCTTCGTGAGGGCACCCTGGTGGAATATATAAAATATCGCCAGGCTCTAATATGCAATCGATTACGGCTTCAAATGCTTCTACTTGCAGTAATTTTTTGTTTTGAGCAAACTGCTTAAGTGTTGGATCGGGCAGACCTACGCGCCAATGACGTTTACCTTCGCCTTGAATAATAAATACGTCATATTGGTCTAAATGTGGGCCAACACCACCATTAGGCGTTGAATAGCTAATCATTAAATCATCTATGCGCCAGTTTGGAATAAACCTAAATGGCTCTAGTAGTTGTGCAGCTTCAGGATGCCAATGATCAACAGCTTGCACTAATAAGGTGGCATTTTCGTCTGTTAACTTTTCAAAGTCTTCAAATGGACCTTGGTGCGTTTGCCAATCATTTTCATGATTGGTGATAATACGTGACTCTATGCTTTCTTCCATTGCGAGACCGGCAAGTTCATTAGCATCAAGTGGGTCTTGAAAATCAGCAAAACCTTGTTTGATTAAAAGCGGCTTTTTTTGCCAAAAATGGCTTAAAAACTCTTGCTCAGACAAATTATTTATTTTTAAATGATACATACATTATGCCTACTAGTTAGTGCAATGGGGTTAAAACAAAAAAAGCGAAAGGATGATCCTTTCGCTTTTTAAAAGAGCAATTTAGTTTTTAAACTAAATCATCAATAAACTCAACAGCACGACCAATGTAATTAGCAGGTGTTAGTTTTTTCATTTCTACTTTAGCGTGCTCTGGAAGGTCAAGACCATCGATAAAGTCAGCCATTATTTCTTGATTTACACGTTTGCCGCGTGTTAAATCTTTAAGTTTTTCGTATGGCTTTTCAATACCATATTTACGCATAACTGTTTGAATCGGCTCGGCTAGCAATTCCCAGTTTTGATCAAGCTCGTCAGCTAAACGTTGCTCGTTTACTTCAAGCTTGCTTACACCTTTAAGTGTTGATTGGTATGCAATGATCGCATAACCCATACCTACACCTAAGTTACGTAATACCGTTGAATCGGTAAGGTCACGCTGCCAGCGAGAAACTGGTAATTTTTGTGCAAGATGAGCAAAAATAGCGTTTGCTAAACCTAAGTTACCTTCTGAGTTTTCAAAATCAATTGGGTTAACTTTATGCGGCATTGTAGATGAGCCAATTTCGCCCGCAATTGTTTTTTGCTTAAAGTGATTAAGTGCGATGTAACCCCACATGTCACGGTCAAAATCGAGCAAAATAGTATTAAAACGTGCAATTGCGTCAAACAACTCTGCAATATAGTCATGCGGTTCAATTTGTGTAGTAAATGGGTTAAGTGTTAAACCTAAGCTTGATACAAATTTATCTGCGTGAGTATGCCAGTCGTAATCTGGGTATGCACTAAGGTGAGCGTTGTAGTTACCAACAGCACCGTTAACTTTACCTAGCATTTCTACTTGAGCAATTTGGTCTCGTTGACGCTTTAAACGCATGTATACGTTAGCAAACTCTTTACCCATCGTTGATGGTGTAGCTGGTTGCCCGTGCGTACGAGTCATCATTGGGATTGCTTTGTACTCAATCGCTTTTTCTTTAATTGCGCTTAAAAGCTCATCGCAATAAGGAAGCAAAACCTTGTTACGTGCTTCGCTAAGCATTAAACCATGAGATAGATTGTTAATATCTTCTGAAGTACAAGCGAAGTGAATAAATTCATTGATTGCATGAAGCTCACTGTTATCGGCTACTTTTTCTTTTAATAAGTATTCAACCGCTTTAACATCGTGGTTTGTAGTGCGTTCAATATCTTTAACGCGCTGTGCATCAGCTTCGCTGAAGTTATCTACAATGGCGTTTAGAAGTGCATTAGCTTCTTCGCTAAATGCAGGTACTTCTTTTATATCGCTTGCTGCAGCTAACGCTTGCAACCAACGCACTTCAACAATTACGCGGTATTTAATTAAGCCAAATTCGCTGAAAATACTGCGTAGTTCAGTGGTTTTGCTGCCGTAGCGACCATCCACTGGAGAGATAGCCGTTAACGCTGAAAGCTCCATAATAACTCCTAAATTTTAGTTTGAACGATAGTTAAATTTTTGTTTTAGCAATGGCGAGTATTTTTCTTTTTGCAAAGAAAAAGTGACGGCGTTTACCGCCCATTTGTCGCCATAATACTGCACTTCTAATGCCGGCTAATAATAACGCACGGATTTTATTTTGAGTGAGCTGCTGTTTTAATAACTCGGGTTTACCATAAACCTGTATTCGGTGCCCAAGGGGGCTCAGCACCGACGAGTATATATCTGCTAAACCGGCAACAACGCTCTCGTCGGTAATAGCAAAATGATCTAAACGACGATGAATATCATCAATTCGTTTGCCTAATTCGTTTAAGCTTTTGTCGTTTGCACTTAGTGCTCGCTCAAGCTGCATCAAACCACCTACGTATTTTACTATTTCAACATCTTTTTGAGCGCCAGCAGTTAGCTGCGCCATTAATGTTTTATAGCCATCACGTAAGTTGTCAGTACCTTGGTAAACATCTTCTGGCGATGCCGGTGATGTTTGAATAATGCTTGAAAGTAATACTTCTAAGTCGTGCTCATTATTACTGCCGTACTGGGCAATTTTTTGAACTTGCTTAGCAACCTGGCACATGGCGGCAAGCGCCATGACTTGGTGTTCATTCATTACTTAATCACCGAGTCAATAATACCACCACCTAAACACACATCTTCTGCATAAAATACAGCAGATTGACCTGGCGTAACTGCTTTTTGTGGTTCATCAAATAATACACGAGCCATGCCGTCTTCACCTACAAGTAGGGTACAGCTTAAGTCTTCTTGGCGGTAACGTGTTTTAACTGTGCAGCGAGTGGTACCTTTAGGGCCAACGCGGTCTACCCAATGTAATTGGTTTGCATTAAGACCATTACTGTATAGGCGAGGGTGATCTTTGCCTTGGCCAACAACAAGTACGTTACGTTCTAAATCTTTATCAACTACGTACCATGGTTCGCCAGAACCTTCCTTCATACCACCAATTAACAAGCCTTTGCGTTGTCCAAGTGTGTGGTACATTAAGCCTTCGTGCTCGCCTACGTTATTACCGTCAGTGTCTTCGATAACGCCAGGTTGCGCTGGTAAGAACTTTTGTAAAAAGTCTTTAAATTTACGCTCACCGATAAAGCAAATTCCGGTGCTGTCTTTTTTATCGTGAGTGATTAGGTCTTGTTCTTCTGCTATGCTGCGCACTTCTGGTTTTTCGATATCGCCTACAGGGAATAAGGTTTGGCCAATATGTTCATGGCTTAGGGTATATAAGAAGTAGCTTTGATCTTTATTGTTATCAAGTCCGCGACACATTACGTATTTGTCATCGCGAAGTTCACGGCGAACGTAGTGTCCGGTTGCAATAAAGTCAGCACCGAGTGCTTGAGCCGCAAATTCTAAAAAGGCTTTAAATTTAATTTCTTTATTACACATTATATCTGGGTTTGGCGTACGACCCGCTTTGTACTCTGCTAAAAAGTACTCAAATACATTATCCCAGTATTCAGCAGCAAAGTTTACTGTGTGAAGCTCAATGCCTAATTTGTCGCACACGGCTTGTGCATCTTTTAAGTCATCAGCGGCGGCACAGTATTCATCATTGTCGTCTTCTTCCCAGTTCTTCATAAACAGGCCTTCTACTTGGTAGCCCTGTTGTTGTAATAAATATGCAGATACAGAAGAATCAACACCGCCGGACATGCCAACAATGACTTTAATGTGACTATTTTCGCTCATGAATAATTTCGCTTATACAGATTGCTGTTAACTTGGAAAGGCCGCGATTATAGCATGTATTTTGTTTGTGCTTAAAGAGCGTAGGGCGGCAAAGGACATAATTTGTCACTATTTTATTTGTATAACAAATAGCAAACTAGACTTAAACGCATTATCAGGCTGTAACTTTAGTAATATTAAAGTGATCTTTACTAATAAATTAAGACTATAGAATAATTCATGTAGTTATTGAGTTTTATTAATAGTATTTTCTTTTAAAACTACTAGAGTAAATATACACTTAATAAAAATAAAATAGTGGTTAGTATATGAATGTAAACCACTTTAAAGCCTCTTGAAATATAGTCAATGGAATGAATATATGAATTATGCCTATCAAATAAACAAGATAAATTCTTTAGTTGAGCATTACACACGAAAACCTGATTTTGTGGATAGCGAATTACTTTCTAGCAAAACGACAGAGTTTAAAAAATCAGCCTATCATCTTTTTTATGAGTTAATAAAACTCAAAAACCCTCATATTTACCAAGAGCCAAACCATGTACATGAGTTATTTAGCTTAATAAAAGGTTCAACAGTTAAAAAAAACGTTGAGTTAAAGGTGCTTGATCATGTAGAGCACTGGTGGCTAGAATGGTATTTCGCTTTAGAAATGGACGAAAAGCTTAGTATAGAAAAAAGTGATATGCCAATGAGTTACTTACCTCAAAGTACACTCAACCCTATGCGCAAACATGAGATAAGTCACTACGCTAGGTTATTTACCGTTTTGCCAATGCCTGTATGTAATGTATGTGCCAAGACGGGTGATATTTTGAAAGTTAATCAACGTTTTGTAGATGTTTTTGGTTATACAGTAGAAGATGTGCCAAATCTTAAATCATGGTGGGAAAAAGCGTATCCAGATCCCCAATACAGAGCACTTGCAAAAGAGCTGTGGCAAGACTCACTTGAAAAGGCACTAAATAACAATAACGACATACCCGCAAATAACTATCGAGTTTCTTGTCGTGATGGCTCACAAGTGATGATGGAAATTTCAGGGATTGATATAGGTGAAGAGTTTTTAGCTGTTTTTAATGATGCAACAGAGCGCTTAGAAGCAGAAGATATACTCAGGGATATGGCCTTTTTGGATGCATTAACCAAAATTGCGAATAGGCGTCGGTTTGATGAAAAGCTAACGCATGAGTTTGAACGAGCAAAAGAATGCGAAGGCATGCTATCGATGATTATTATTGATATTGACCATTTTAAGCAATTTAATGACCGGTATGGGCATGTAGCGGGCGATACGTGCTTATATGACGTGGCTCAAAAAATTGCTTCAACGGTTAGTCGCCCAGAAGATTTTGTGGCTCGCTATGGTGGAGAAGAATTTGTTGTTTTACTTCCACAAACGGATAGGCAAGGAGCGTTGTTTATAGCTGAGCAAATACAAAAAGCTGTAGAAAGCTTAGCTATTGCTCACCAGGATAGCTTTACCGGATTTTTATCTATAAGTATGGGTATTAATACCATCAGCAACTATACAAATAGTAATGAAGTCAGCTTTGTTAAGGCCGCTGATAACGCCCTGTATTATGCTAAAAAACAAGGGCGTAATTGTATAGCGCTAAGCTCTGAGTAAATCAATTGTAAATGGTTTCTAAGCTTAACGCTGGTCGATTCAGGCTGTCGTTAATACACTTGAGCACTAAAGGGCTCCTAAGCGGTAATGATTTTATTTGCTCTAATGTATGCCAATTAGCACTGATAATGTCAGAATCTATTGGTGTTGGTGCTTTTATATTATTAGGTGCTTCAAATAAAAAGCAGAATCGCAAATAGTGCACTCCATTTTCGGCATGCAAATTATACACACCTAAAAAGCCGACTGGCTCAAGCGCTAAGCCTGTTTCTTCAAGTAGCTCTCTGCTTGCGGCTTGTGCAAGAGTTTCGTTTTGTTCTAAATGACCAGCAGGTTGATTGTAACAAACCTGCTTTGTAAATTTATCGCGCTCTTTTACAAGTAAAAACTCATTTTGCTTTTTTACTATTGCTGCAACTGTGACATGCGGTTTATGCATCAACTACGCCCTTAATTACTTTGTATTCACCACAATTAATATCATCCAACGTATAGTTGCCAATGCTATAGCGGATGAGGCGAAGTGTAGGGTGTCCAATATGCGCGGTCATTCGACGAACTTGTCTGTTTCTACCTTCATTAATGGTAATACTTAGCCAAGTGGTAGGGATTGCTTTTCGCTCGCGTACAGGGGGATTACGCGCCCAAATTGTTGGCTCATCAATTATTTTAACGTTAGCGGGGAGTGTAAGCCCGTCTTTAAGTTCTACGCCATTACATAAATCATTAATTGATTCACTCGTTGGTTCACCCTCAACTTGTGCCCAGTAGGTTTTATTCGTTTTTTTATCAGGAGCAGTTAAGGTGTTTTGTAGTTTCCCACAGTTTGTTAAAAGCAATAAACCCTCACTGTCTCTGTCTAACCTTCCTGCTGCGTAAACTTCTTTAATAGGTATAAACTCTGCAAGCGTTTTTCTGTCTGCGTCATCCGTAAATTGACATAGCACATCAAACGGCTTGTTGAATAACACAATTTTTCTGTCTTTAGATGCTATCTGCGGCTTTATTTCTCTTTTACCAGATGGCGTTTTGTTAAGTGCACTGCGTGAATAAGTACGCCCAGTACTTCTTTTTGGCTTGGTTTGTGTTGCTTGATTATTGCCTGATTTAGCTCTCATTATATGCACCTAGCTGGTTTTGGTAATCCGGCAATTTTTGTTGCTTGCTTGGCTGGGCCTTTAGGAAATAATTTATATAAATAAAGGCTATTTCCTTTATCTTCACCGAGTGCTTTAGCCATTGCTTTTACAAGCATTCTAATTGCTGGGCTGGTGTTATATTCAATGTAAAAATCACGAACAAAATTAATGACTTCCCAGTGTTGCTCACTAAGTGTGATGTTTTCTTGAGTAGCAATTACAGGCGCCAGCTCCTTTGACCATAAAGTATGGTCGAGCAAGTAGCCTTGTTTGTCGGTTTCAATCTGTTGGTTGTTAAATTCAAGCATGAGTTACCACGTAATTGATTGATTAGTTGATAAAGTGAGTGCCACAAAGTCTTCATAGCTAATTGCTTTATCGTTATCTGCTAACTTTATTGCACGTACTTGCGCGTCTTGTTCAAGTATTAACAGTGTATCTGCAAATTGCCTAAATTGTTTTTTTGCAAAGCAGGCATCACCAACAAGTAGTACCTTATCGCCTGATAAAATTAAATTCTCAAGCTGATTTGCCGAGTAATAGTTAAGCGGCTTTGAAAAAATATGTAACGTACTCATAGGTTCACCACATGTTGCTGCGCTTTAATTAGTGTTTGTTGTTGACTAAAGTTAAGAGCTTTTGCCTCTATGAGTAAATCATGTTTATTTAAACCATAATCAAGCAATGATTTTTCACACACGAAAATGTTTTCAACATCATAAATTTCGAGTGTTTTAATATTTTTAAAAAGGTCTTTTAAGCCAATATTGTTTGGTTGCTGATGCTTTTTTAAAGCTAAAACGGCGGGGCCGCTAAACAACCAACTTACATTTTGGTCAACAGCAGCAAAAATCAATGTCATATCTAGTGCATCACGAATATTTAAATCGTCAAATGGGCTGCACTGACTCATTACTAATACGTTTATCATTTAAATTGCACCCATTTATCTGCGTCGCTTGCAAGCATTGCAAATTCAGCTAACCCTGCGACTCTAAATACACCTGTGTTTTTAATATCTAACCCGCGCTTTTGCGCGGCGGTAACACACAGCATTAAATTTAGTTTTTGATCAGCGAGTTGCTGCCAAAGTGCTGAAATTTGAAGTTCGTCTGAGGATAAATCAAAGTGGGTAGATGCATGATAAATACCTTGCTGGTATAAAAAAATAGCATCAATGGTGTGCCCTTGGGCTAAACATGCATTCGCAAATTTAACTATGCGTTGCGTGGTATCGTGATCGGATGGTGGTGTATGTAATGAAAGAACAAAGCGTGCCAAAACAATTCCAATAAAAAAGCCCCAATAAAGGGGCTATTTTAACAGAACTATTTAATTAGTCATCACTTGCGCCAAGTAGAGCAAGCAAAGAAGTAAATAAGTTATATACGCTTAGGTATAAAGACACTGTTGCGCGAATGTAGTTAGTTTCACCACCGTTTATGATTCGGCTTGTATCAAATAAAATCAAACCAGACATAATCAGTACAACTGCTGCATTAAGCACCATAAACATCAATGAACTGCCAATAAAAATATTAACGATGCTTGCTACAATCACAACGATTAAGCCAACAGTTAAAAAGCCACCCATGAATGAGAAGTCTTTTTTAGTATTTAGTGCATAAGCAGATAAACCAAAAAAGATAAGCGCTGTAGAACCTAAGGCTTGCATAATAAGCATTGGGCCATTAGGTAATGCAGCATAATGGTTAAGCAATGGACCTAAGCCTGCCCCCATTAAACCTGTGAAAGCAAACACCCAAAATACACCAGATGCTGTATCTGCTTTTTTATTTACAACAAATAATAAACCGAACGAAACGAGTGTAAACACAATTCCCATAAAGTAAGGTAATTGTAGTGCCATTGAAATACCGGCTGTAACTGCACTAAATGCAAGTGTCATAGCTAGTAAAAAGTAGGTGTTTTTAAGTACCTTGTTTGTTTCAATGGTAGACATTACCGGTTTCGCGGTATTGTACGATTGATTAAACGCCATTGTAGAGCTCCTTTAAGTGAAACGTGTGTGTTTCGATAATTTAACTAAAATTAGATTACCAACTCTTATATGTTTGGGCAAACCTTTGTAGATCAATAGAGTTAAATATTTAAATAAAAGTATATTGACGGCTAAATTAAAAACATTTTGTTTTAACTTTAAACAAATTAATTGTTTTTTAGGCACTTAAACAATTAATTTAAAAAAAAGCTTCACAAAAGGGATGGGTTTCCCTATTATGCAGGCCGTGCGGAGAGATGGCAGAGTGGTCGAATGCACCGGTCTTGAAAACCGGCATGGGTTTATAGCCCATCTAGGGTTCAAATCCCTATCTCTCCACCACTTATTTAATAAGTGTGTGGTAATTAAAATATCATTCATTTAAATAGTTATTAGTACACTCTTACTTTTAACTTAGCACTATCGGAGAGATGGCAGAGTGGTCGAATGCACCGGTCTTGAAAACCGGCATGGGTTTATAGCCCATCTAGGGTTCAAATCCCTATCTCTCCACCATATAACAGAATAGCCCGCTAATTTAGCGGGCTTTTTTGTGTTTGGAACAAAATCAGTACACTTATACCAATCCGCAATAATACTTAATCATTTTGCGGGGCTAAACGTGTCGCTCCCTGCGTTAAAAAATTCTCATTTTGAACAACTAAATAGCGAATTTATTGCCTAGCTGTAAACACGTTTTTCCGCCCTCTAAATAGATCACTTAATTAAGCGAATTGGTATTACATCTCTTATCTCTTATTAGTAAAACCTTAAAAGCAGATAGAATTGCTCACACATCATCTTCTGATGTTAAAAAACGTTGATGTTCTCTTCCTATTTTTGTTTTTAATAAAACGACCATCACAAAAAACTTTAAATGAGTTGGAATGCACATATTAATGTGTGTTATTTTTAAATATTGGTGGATTAAAGGTATGCAAAATAGGATGTTGTGGCTCAAAGATGATCTAGATTCGAGAAAGTTAGTTGTATATCGTGCCGTCATGTTTTCGTTTATAACGCTTTTTGTACTTTTTGTATTTCAACCTTTTGGCACTTCAAGCGATACCGAGTCTTACAAGTTTCTGCGGCTTTTTGGCTATGGGTTAGTAACCTTTTGTGCTTTGCTATTGTCAGGTTTCATAGAAATAGTGTTACTTAAGTTTAAGCTAAGTAAATTAAACCGTTTAATTATTTTTCCTATCACATATATTTTAATTACTGCGATATTCAATCATGGGTATTTTGTGGTTGCTGTACTTGGATCTTGGCATTGGCAGAATCAATTACTTTTTGTAGGGTATATTTTTTGTATTGGTGTATTTCCTCTTATTTTTTTACTTGTGGTAAATAGGCATGTAATAGATTTAACTAAGCCAAGTACAGTTAGCGTTGCTCAAGAGCAGTTGAGAGAAGTTGAGTTAAAGACAATTACTCTCAAAGGCGATAACAAAAACGACGAAATTAATACGGCTCCTCACCATATTTTATTTATTAAATCTTCAGACAACTATTGTGAAATAACAATACAAGAAGGAGCTTCAACTTCACGTAAACTATTACGTGTATCTCTTAGCGGTTTATTAAAGCAGCTTCCAGAAAAAACAATTATATTACGATGCCACCGTTCTTATGCGGTCAACCTGCAAAACATTCAACACTACAGTGGTAATGCTGGAGGGTTGCAATTATCGCTACATACAATTGATATTAAAATTCCTGTGTCTCGTTCTTATGTAAAAGTAATAAAAGATGCTTTGTCATTAATCCCAAAAACATGTTAATCCCCCCCTAAAACATGGGCTTTATACCTCGTCTTGTAATTGAGACCTAATAGGTCGCTTTGTATTTTTACTATTGCCAAGATTAAGTTGAAATTTACAACTTAACGAGAAAAGTAGATATGAAATACGCTATCAAGGCATTTGTAATAATTTCTATATTTGTATTTTGCCACTATGTAATGAGGCAGTTTTGGGGAGAAGGTTGGTCTAGCTGGTTGTCTGAACTTGATAATCTAACTGGCATTTTATTTACCCCCGCTAAATATACTTTTTTATATGGACCGTTAGTTATTGCGGCTATTATTTTGTTTAAACAAAGTGAGCCTTTTGAAACTATAGGGCTCAATTCCTCTGGTTTTATTAACTATGCACTTGCAGCAATTATTTGTTGTACTCCTATGGCAATAGGTTATGGATTTTTGAGTGATGAACTTAACCTATCAATACCAGCAATAATAACCGGCTCAGTTTATGCGGGTTTTTTTGAAGAGCTAATTTTTAGGGCTGCATTGTTTGGTGTTTTATTTAAATATTGTAGATGGGGCTTTGTGCCTGCGGCATTAATTAATTCAGTAATATTTGGTCTGGGCCATATTTATCAAGGCAATGATGCGATTTCTGCTTTGATGGCGGTTGCAATCACTACTGTAGCAGGTACATGGTTTGCGTGGTTATATTGTGAATGTGGTTATCGTATTTGGTTTCCTATGTGGATGCATATTTTTATGAATGCAGCTTACGGAATATTTGGTATGTCGGGTGGCGCAGTAGGTGATCTACAAGGTAACTTATTTAAAGCAACAGCCATTGTGTTAAGTATTGTGTATGTTGAGATGCTAATTCGACGAGGAAAGCAGCGCGAAGTTACATTATCAAAATTATTTCAATGCACTAAAAATGGCCTTTACACGCAACAAGCTAACTTAAACTGAGTGGGAAACGACCATGCTAGAATTATTTATTGTAATAATTATATTTAGCTCACCCTTTTTGATTCTTACTATTACTAAACGTTATTTCACCTATAAAACTACAACAATGGCAGCGCACGCAAAATTTAAAGGACTAAATAATAATAACAAGATAACAAAATTAGAGGAACAAACAGCGATGTTGAGCAAAAGGGTGGCAGTGCTTGAGGAAATAGTAACATCTAGCCATTTTGAGTTATCAAATAAAATAGCTAAGTTATAAACATTTTGATAAGTGTGACCCAAACTTATGAGCCTATTAATAAAGTAATAGGCTCAAACTGCAATAAGGTTTATTTTTAATCATAAATTACGACCATAGTCTCTGTTTCTAACCTTTAGATCTTGGTGCATGCTTTATACATAGAATTTAGATTTGTGTATTAAGGATTTTAAATGAAACATCAGCTAGCAAAAAGCGTAGGGCTTTCGTTATTATCGCCTGTTATTGTAGGCAGTTTACTTGGTGTTTATTACTCACTTACGCTTGAAGGCGAGTTTGTATCAATATTTCTTACCTTATTAATGACTGCTATATCAAATGCACACATAGTAGGCTTAACAATGGCTGCTTTTGTTGTGCCTGGGTATTTACTCATGTTTAAGTATTCTAAAGTTAATTATTCAGGGGTATTAACTCTTGGATTACTAGGCGGAGCGATATTTAGTTACTTATTAAGTGCCACAACTGGCGAGATATTTTTGATCAATAGTGTAATGTCAGCATTCGCTGCAGGGCTGTTTTTGTTTGGTCTTCGTAAAGCGGCAAAAAAATAATCGCAGCATTATTAACCAAGCGCACTGATAAACGGTGTGATTTCCTTTTTTTTACCTCCAAAAGGTTCCAATTTTTCACGACAAAGAGTACCTTTAGCTACTGTATGTTTAATAAGAAGTAGTTTGGTATGCAAAAGCACGATTTTTACCAGTCATTAGTTAAGCAAACTGAATCGCTGATAGCTGGTGAATCCAATGTAATTGCCAATATGGCAAACATAAGCGCGCTGTTATTTACCTCTTTAGAGGATGTAAATTGGGCGGGCTTTTACTTTATGGATTCTCCTACTGAATTAGTACTTGGTCCGTTTCAAGGTAACCCTGCATGCATTCGTATTCCAGTAGGAAAAGGTGTATGCGGAACTGCTGCGGCAACCGTAGAAACACAATTAATTGAAGATGTTCACGCTTTTGACGGCCACATAGCCTGTGATGCAGCGTCTAATTCTGAAGTAGTTGTACCTATCATGAAACATGGTAAAGTATTTGCTGTACTAGACATTGATAGTCCGAGTATTGGTCGATTTGATGCTGACGATAAAGCCGGTCTAGAAGCATTAGTAAAATGCTTAGAGGCGAGCTTGTAATGAAAGATTTGCTAAATGTTCAAGACTACCTATTTGCTGTACAAGATGTTGGCGACTGGGAAGGCGAAGAAGAACATGTAGCGGAAACGCTCAATGATTTGATTCATATTGCATGGGATCGTCTTCCAGATGATTCAGAATGTGAATTTATTGATGAAACAATTAATGGTATTTGGGAACACCTTCGAGGTGATATGGCTGTTATAGAAGCCGATTTCGAAGAGTTGGTCGACTGGGTAACACACTACGTCGATTCGTCCCTTGATGAAAAGATGTGAAAAATAGGTTCTAAAATGGAAACCACAAACAAGCTAAAAGATATTAATGAAGTGTTGGAATTTTTATATCAAGAATTCCCACAATGTTTTAAACAAAAAGATGGCATCAAGCCGCTTAAAGTAGGTATTTTTAAAGATATTGCTGAGCGTATTGAAGGGTCTGAAAAAGTAAGTAAGACTCAAGTTCGTCAAGCGCTTAGAAAATACACGTCTAACTGGCGTTATTTAGAAGCTGTGACCAAGTCAGAGTTTCGTATTGATCTTGATGGTAATCAAGGTGAAAAAGTTGAGCAAGAGCATATCGACCATGCACAAAAAGCATTGGAAGAAAGCCGCGCTAAAATGGCTAAACGCAAAAAACAACAGCGTCCTCGCCAAGATTCAGATTCTAAATCTTTCAAGAAAAAACCAGCTCATGCTAGCAAACCAGGCGATAAAAACGCTCCTGCAGCTAACAAACCTGCTAAAGCAGCGCCGGCTAAGCGTTCAGGAAAAATTGAACCTTTGCCAGCAACTGAGGTCAAGGTTAATAATAAGGTTAAGGTTAAACTTGGCCAAGCACTTGTAAATGCAGTAATAACTGAAGTGAACAAAGATGATGTTCATGTTGAGTTAGTAACAGGTATGCAAGTTAAAACCAAAGCTGACAGCTTATACATTGTTTAAGTTGTAAATAAATTAAGGAGTTGTGTATGAGTAAAAAGTTTACGCTCATTCCGTTAGTTGCTGCCCTGTTTTCAGGTTCATTATTTGCTGCTGTAGAAGCCGTCACTATTGACGATTTACCCCAGCTCAAGCAAGAGAGTCAACATGGTACTGCTAGCAAACGAGTGGCTAGCTTATTTGCTCGTTCACACTATACACCGGTTCGATTTAACGATGAGCTTTCTAGTAAAGTGTACGATCGTTATATCGAATCCCTTGATTTTAATAAAAGCGTTTTCTTAGCCAGCGATATCGCCTCATTTGAGCAATATCGTGATGACTTTGATAACGCTATTACTACCGGTAAATTAGACTTTACGTTTGATATTTTTAACTTAAGTCTTAAACGCCGTTTTGAACGTTACGAGTATTCACTTACTCTGCTTGAAAAAGAGATGACGTTTGATAAAGAAGATGAATACTTTTTTGACCGTGAAGATTCAGCATGGCCTGCGTCACAAGCTGAGCTTGATGAAATTTGGCGTGAGCGTGTAAAGTACGACGCACTGCGTTTAAAAATGACGGGTAAAGATTGGGAAGGCATTAAAGAAGTGCTGACCAAACGCTACAAAAATGCAGAAAAACGTTTAGTACAATCAAATTCAGAAGATGCTTTTCAAATTGTTATGAATTCGCTAGCACGCAGTATTGAGGCGCATACGTCTTATTTATCGCCACGTCGTGCAGAGCAATTCAAAATGGATATGGACTTAGAGCTTGAGGGCATTGGTGCCGTATTAAGCCCTGATGAAGATTACACTGTTATTCGCAGCTTAGTGCCGGGAGGCCCTGCAGATAAAACAGATCAAATTAAAGCTGATGATCGCATTATTGGTGTTGCTCAAGATGGCGAAGAGTTTGTAGATGTAATTGGCTGGCGTTTAGATGACGTAGTTGATTTAATTAAAGGTCCTAAAGGGACTAAAGTACGTCTACAGTATTTAAAAGGTGTTGATGCTCACGGCGCTCCGAAAGTTGTAGAAATCACTCGCGATAAAATCAGACTTGAAGATAGAGCGGCTAAATCAGAAGTATTTGAAGCAAAATATTCTGATTTAACAAGTAAAATTGGGGTGATTGAAATTCCTGGCTTTTACAATAATCTTTCGAAAGATGTAAAAGTAGAACTTGCTAAGCTTAAAGAAGAAAAGGTTGATGGTATTATTATCGACTTGCGCCAAAATGGTGGTGGTTCATTATATGAAGCAACACAATTGTCAGGTTTATTTTTTGACCAGGGCCCAGTTGTTCAAATTCATACCTTAAATAACCGTATAGAAGAGCAAAAAGATCGTGATGGTATAACTTACTATGACGGCCCTTTAACTGTGTTAGTTGATCGTTACAGTGCATCTGCTTCTGAAATATTCGCAGCAGCAATGCAAGATTACGGTCGCGCTGTAATTATTGGTGAGCAAACATTTGGTAAGGGTACTGTACAGCAGCACAAAGGCTTAGGCCGTGCTTATGACCTATACGATAATGCGCTAGGCAGTGTACAGTATACTATTGCTAAGTTTTATCGTATTAACGGTGGTAGCACGCAACATAAAGGTGTTATCCCTGATATTTCGTTTCCATCAGCAATTGATCCTGCACAGTGGGGCGAAAGTAAGCAAGATAATGCACTTCCTTGGGACAGCATTGTTAAAGCGAAATATAAAAAACTAGGTAATTTAACACCTATTATTACGTACCTTGAAAAACAACACGAAGTACGAATTAAATCAGAGCCAGAATTTGGTTATGTATTTAATGACATTACCTTATACAACGAAGAGAAAGACCGTAAAACTATCTCTTTAGTTGAAGCAGACCGTATTAAAGAAAAAGATGAAGGTGAAGCACGTGCACTTGTACGTACTAACGAACGTCTTAAGCGTTTAGGTAAAGATCCGGTAGAAAACTTAGACGATATACCAGAAGTAATTGAAGAGCTTGACCCATTTTTGGAAGAGGCTGCATTAATTACTCAAGATTATATTAATTATGGTCGTATAGCTAAAAAGTAATAACTGGTTTTACCTCTGTAAAAAAGGCGCATTGGCGCCTTTTTTACTACCTAAAATTTACTAAATTGTTATAATCTTCGATTACATAAAGTTGAGCTGGATTAATGACGCTCAATTAATGCGCTTTACGTGCTAAAAATAATAATTAAACACACAGCAAGTGTGTGTAGGAGTCTCTATTTTGAAGCCATTGGAAGATAAACCAATCAAGCCTGCCTCGTTTTTTGATGCATTAATTCCTATCTCTGTATTAATCTGTTTACTTGGCGCGGCTGTATACTTATTCGGTGACAACTCTTCATCCGGTCCTAACCAAATAGCACTTTTATTTGCCACTTTTGCAGCGGCTTTAATTGGTCTTAAAAACGGTTACACATGGAAAAAATTAGAACAAGCTATGATCGAAGGCATAACGCTTTCACTTGGTGCTATTTTAATTTTACTTATGGTAGGTGCATTAATTGGTACTTGGCTACTTTCTGGGACTGTACCAACTCTAATTTATTATGGCTTACAAGTTATAAATCCAAGTTGGTTCTATGCAGCGAGTTGTTTAATTTGTGGCATTGTAGCAATGAGTATTGGTAGTTCTTGGACCACGGCTGCTACGATAGGTGTTGCTTTATTGGGTGTTGCTACGGGTCTTGGACTTGAGCAAACAGTAACCGCAGGTGCAGTTATATCTGGCGCGTACTTTGGTGATAAGCTAAGCCCGCTGTCAGAAACAACCAATCTAGCACCAGCAGTTGTTGGCGCTGATTTGTTTGAGCATATTCAACATATGCTGTGGACGACAGTACCGAGTTTTGTAATTGCACTAATTATATTTATATTCATGGGCTTTAATGCAACAGCTTCAAGCGAAGCAGGGCGCATTGATGAAATAACGGCTATTTTACAGCAAAACTTTAATATTGGTTTTGAAATGCTGATCCCGTTAATCGTACTTTTAGTTTTAGCTATTAAAAAAATGCCAGCATTTCCTGCTATCTCAATTGGTGCTGTTGTGGGCGCTGTTTGGGCTATGTTGTTTCAGTCTGATCTAATTGCTAGCCAAATTGATGTTTCTCAAGGACAGCTAGTTGGCTACTTCAAACTTGTTTGGACTACTTTCTTTGATGGTTTTAGCATAAGTACCGGCGATGATAAGATGGATTCCTTACTCAGCGGTGGCGGTATGGCTGGTATGCTTACAACTACATGGCTGATTATGACTGCACTGATGTTTGGTGCCATTATGGAAAAAACAGGTCTTTTGGATATTTTCGTAAAAAGTATACTTAAAATAGCTAAAAGCACGGGGTCGTTAATTGCGGCGACAATAGCTACGTGTATAGGAACTAACGTAATAGCGGCCGATCAATATATAGCGATTGTTGTACCGGGACGTATGTTTAAAGATGAATACGAAAAACGTGGTTTGAAGCCTGTTAACTTATCTCGTACATTGGAAGATGGCGGTACAATTACTAGCCCACTAATTCCATGGAATACGTGTGGCGCATACATGCAAAGCGTTTTACTTATAAACCCTTTTGATTATGCACTCTACGCTTTCTTTAACTTAATTAACCCTGTTTTAGCGGTTGTTTATGCCTACTTAGGCATTAAAATTTTACGTATTAAGCCAAAACAATCTGCCTAATTTTAAGCAGCTCCTTTTAACTGAAAAGGAGCTGCTTTGGAGTATCTATGACTGAATCAAGTAAACCTCAAGCACAATATCTTAAAGACTATAAAGCTCCTGACTTTCTAATTGACCACACAGAGCTAACATTTGACTTACAGCCTTTATCAACCAAAGTAAGCTCTTTACTAACACTTACCCGAGTTGGTGATAAAAAAGCACCTTTAGTGCTTGATGGTATTGATTTGAGTTTACTGTCTTTATCTGTTGATACAGTTGATATAACGGATTATGAAATTGTCGGTGAGCAGCTAATAATTAATAACCTACCGGATAGTTGCCAATTAAGTATTGTGACCGAGATATCACCTGAGACAAATACTTCTTTAGAAGGTTTATATTTATCGGGCGGTGCGTATTGCACACAGTGCGAAGCGCAGGGGTTTAGAAAAATCACCTATTACATGGATCGCCCTGACGTACTTGCCACGTTTGATGTAACTATTATTGCGGATAAAAAGTATCTACAACTTCTTTCTAATGGTAATCAAGTAGATAGCGGTGAAACATCAGATGGTCGTCATTTTGTGAAATGGCAAGACCCATTTAAAAAGCCGAGCTATTTATTTGCACTTGTAGCGGGCGATTTTGATGTTTTGAAAGATACTTACACGACTAAAAGCGGCAAAGACGTAGAGTTAGCATTATTTGTTGATAAGGGTAATTTATCTAAAACACCTCATGCCATTGCTTCACTTAAAAAAGCAATGCAATGGGATGAAGAACGCTTTAATTTAGAGTATGACCTTGATATTTATATGATTGTAGCCGTCGATTTTTTCAACATGGGCGCGATGGAAAATAAAGGGCTAAACGTTTTTAATAGTAAATGTGTATTAGCTAATCAAGAAACAGCGACAGACAAAGACTACCATACGATTGAATCCATTGTAGGGCATGAGTACTTTCATAACTGGACAGGTAACCGAGTTACTTGTAGAGATTGGTTTCAGTTATCGCTAAAAGAAGGGTTAACCGTATTTAGAGACCAAGAGTTTAGTAGTGATTTAGGCTCTCGTGCACTTAACCGAATTGATGCAGTTAAAGTAATGCGTACGCATCAGTTTAGCGAAGATGCAGGCCCTATGGCGCATCCAATTCGTCCTGAAAAAGTTATTGAAATGAATAACTTTTATACTGTAACAGTATACGATAAAGGTGCTGAAGTTATCCGTATGATGCACACGTTACTGGGTGAAACTAATTTTCAAAAAGGGATGACACTTTACTTTGAGCGCCACGATGGGCAAGCAGTAACATGTGATGACTTTGTCAGTGCAATGAGCGATGCATCAGGTGTTAATTTAGAGCAATTTAAGCTGTGGTATAGCCAATCGGGTACACCGCGCTTAAATGCAATACAACATTTTGATAGCAGTTCAAATACGTATACATTGACAATAGAACAAGCAGCACCGGACAATCAGCCAGACAATAAACCACTTCATATACCTTTTGCTATTGAACTACTTGATGCGAATGGGAAAAGTATTGCTCCGCAATATAATGGTAAGAAACTAGATCATGTGCTTGATGTAACAAGTACGACTCAAACATTTAGCTTTGATAATATCTTAGAAAAGCCTGTTGCGGTTTTACTCGAAGATTTTTCTGCACCTTGTATTTTAAATCAGCAAACAACAGAGCCCGAACTATTACATATTATGCGTTTTGCACGCAGTGATTTTTCACGTTGGGATGCACAACAGCAGCTATTTATTAAAGCGATTAAATCTCAGATTACCGACACAACTAATAGCGTGTTAAGCAGTGAAACTATAAATGCGCTACGTGTACTTATAAACACCAAAGAGGGCGATTTAGCCTTAATTGCAGAGCTGTTTAAACTGCCAAGTTTTGATACATTAGCCGCTGAATTTGAAGTAATACCTGTAGATGAGATTATTGAAATAACAGAAAAGTTTGAGCAACAAATTGCTGACGAACTTGCTGATGAACTGCTTGCTTGTTACGAATCTCTTGAAGATGATGGCAGTATAAGTGCAAGCTCCGTTGCTAAGCGCGCTTTAAAACAAATATGCTTGCATTATTTGGCTAAAACTCAAAAGCCAGAGGCTGTAGGCTTTATTAAAGAAGCCGCAAGTTCGACTAACATGACCAATGTACTTGGTGCACTAAGCGCAGTGGTAAAAGCATCCCACCCTATACAAGATGAGCTTTTGAGTCATTTTGATAGTCAATGGCGCCATGACGTTTTAGTGATGGATAAGTGGTTTGCACTGCAAGCTATGCAGTCAGGCAATAAAGCTATAGATAATATTAAGGCACTTTACGAACATCCGTGTTTTGATTTTTCAAACCCGAACCGTGTACGTGCACTTGTAGGAAGCTTTAGTCACTTTAATACAGCACAATTTCATCGCTCAGATGCCCAAGGCTATACGTTATTAGGTGACTTGTTAATAAAACTTAATGCAATTAATCCACAAAATGCGTCTCGTATGCTAACACCGTTCATGTCATGGAAGCGTTACGATGATGTTCGCTCTCAAGCAATGAAACTGCAATTACAACGCTTAGCTAATCTAGATGGGCTAAGTGCTGATTTGTATGAAAAGGTTGAAAAAGCGCTCGCATAAATGATTGAGTATTATTTTACCTTAAGATTGAGCTATAACGAGTGCATGGATTACTACCATGGCCGTTTTAGCTCTTTACAAGTTGTAGAAGATGGCGGTAAAACGATTCGTTTTGCTGCTACACATTTGAGGCCCTTCATTTCAAGTTTAGGTGTACGTGGCCGTTTTAGACTCTTATTAACCCCCGAAAACAAGTTTATCCGCCTAGAGCGAGTGGCCTGACACTCGGTTTTTATGTTATATATACATAAAAATATTGTATTTTTGTTAATTTCAATTTGTCCTATTGTTAAATTGCGTGTATAAATTATCTGGTACGACGTCTTACCAATACGTAAGCGTCAACCAAAATATAAAGTATACGGAAGATTAGAGCGAGTATTTGTAATTTCACTGATTCGCTTCTATCGTTATGATTACACTAAAAACAATAACTTGATCACACAAAATGACCCGCGACAGGGGGGAACCAAAATGATAAGAAGATCGCTTTTTGTTAAAAATAGAATCGCTATAGGCATAGCAGCCGCTAGCTTAGGTTTATCTGCAGCAAGTACACAAGCTGTAACATTTGAAGCTGGAGGTTTTGACATTACCTTCGATTCAACCTTTTCATATGGGCAAAGTGTTCGCGTAGAAGACAGAGACTTTAGCCTAATTGGTAAAAGTAACAATCCGGCATTTGATTGGACAGGTTACAACCCTGCGCTAAACAACACTATTTACTCATCTCAAGATGTATGGGCTCAACCTGGCTCTTATTCAAATAATGGTGATGCTGGTAATTTAAATTTTGACAGTGGTGACTCATTTTCAAAACTTTTGAAGGGAACACACGACCTTTCAATAAATAAAGATAACTACGGTTTGTTCACTCGCTTCATGTATTTTTATGACTTTGCGTTGATGGATGGCTATCATGCATATTCAAATCCTACATCAGGGCAGGGGGTTGATCCGTGTGATGATAAAGACACTAAAGCGCAAAGTTGTGCAGATATTCGTTTATTAGATGCGTTTGTGTGGGCTGATTTTGATTTAAATGATGGTAATAACCCTTTATCTGTCCGTTTAGGTCAACAAGTAGTTAACTGGGGTGAGAGTACACTTATATCTCATGGTATTAACGTAAACCCAGTTGATATAGACCGATTGAAAGCGCCAGGTGCTGAGCTTAAAGAAGCATTCATACCTGTAGGCATGCTTTGGGCATCGCTTGGCATTACTGACAACATTACCCTTGAAGGTTTCTACCAATACCAATGGCAAGAAACGCGTTTACCCGCAGCTGGTACGTATTTTTCGACTAATGACTTTGCAGCAGAAAATGGTTATCAGCAGAATGTTCAATTAGGTTTTACGTCTAATCCTGATATTGATGTTGCTTTTTTAACAGATAGCTTGAATAACTTAACATCTGATTTTGCATTGGCCGCAGCAGCACAAGGTATTGATCCTTCAAGTGCAGAAGGAAGTGCTTTATTAGCTCAAATGTATCTTGCATACCCAACTAAAGTTGCTTTAAAAGGTAAAGGAGATAATGGTAAAACAGAGCCTGAAGATGGCGGTCAGTATGGTTTACGTTTAGGTGTATTTTTACCTGAATTTAATGATACTGAAATTGCACTCTATCACGTGAATTATCATAGCCGTCGTCCGCTTATATCTGGTCGCGTATCAAACTTTTCACAAGCTGCAATTGCCCAAGATTTAGCGATGATCATGACAACAGAAATCACGTCAGATAATGTTGCTGATTTAACTGCTTTTTCTAAAGCTGAAAACGAGTACCCTGAAGATATTAAGTTATATGGTTTAAGTTTTAATACGACTATTGGCGAAACAGCCTTCGCGGGTGAATTTGCTTTTCGCCAAGATGAACCGCTACAAATTGATGACGTAGAGTTACTTTACACAGCTATGCCTGAGCAATTGGCGGTTGCTGGTATTCGTCCTGATTTTGCGGGTATTTCGCAAATGAGTATAGGCGATGCGGTAAGCTCAGTTGGTGCAGGTGAAGTTGCCAAAGGCTACATTGAACGTGATACATCACAAATTCAATTTACAGCAACACATTTATTTGGTCCTTCATTAGGTGCTGATAGCTGGGCTGTAGTTGGTGAAGTGGGTGTAGTTAAAATTCACGATATGCCTGGCTATGACGAAATGCGTTTAAATGTATCAGGCACTGGCCGTAGTGGCACAATAACAGGCCCAGGTACTACTGATTATTCAACATTGCAACTTGGTCTATCAAATGGCGCTGAAGAGAAATCATTCGCTACAGCATCGTCTTGGGGTTACCGCCTAATTGCGAAAGGCGATTACTTCAACTTTTACAAAGGTATTAACTTTTCACCACGTTTTGTATTTTCTCATGACGTAAACGGTAATACACCAGATCCTATGTTCTTATTTATCGAAGATCGTAAATCTTTAGGTGCTACGATGAACTTTAACTACCAAAATGCGTGGTCACTTGATGTGAGCTATAACTCGTTTTGGGGCGGTGGCGGTGTTAATACATTCTCAGACCGCGATTACGTTTCTTTTAACTTAAAATATTCTATTTAGGGGTAACATTACTATGATTAAAAAACCTACCCTCATCGCTACAGCATTTTGTAGTTTGTTTGCAAGCAGCGCAGCCTTGGCTAAATTAAACGCTGATGAAGTTGCTCAATTAGGTCAAAACTTAACGCCAATGGGTGCAGAAAAAGCTGCGAATGCTGATGGTTCTATTCCAGCGTGGAATAATGGAATTACAACAGCGCCTGCAGGTTATGAAGCTGGTATGCATCATCTTGACCCATTTACAGCTGATAAAGTGCTTTTCACTATCGATAAAAGTAATATTGAAAAGTACAAAGCCAATTTAAGTCCGGGTCAAATTGCTTTATTTGAAGCATACCCAGACACATTTAAAATGCCAGTGTATGAAACACGCCGCTCAGCTTCGTACCCTCAGTTTGTTTATGACGCGACTAAAAAGTTTGCACCGACTGCTGAATTAATCGAAGGCGGTAACGGTATTAAAAATACCGCGATAGGTATTCCTTTCCCTATTCCTAAAACAGGTTTAGAGGCAATTTGGAATCACTTATTACGTTACCGTGGCCAGTCTATTGAGCGCTTTGGTGGTCAAGCTGCACCGACTGCATCTGGCTCTTACAACTATGTTGGTTTTGATGAGCAGCTATTAGTTAAATACTCAGACCCAAGCGCAACACCTGCAGAGCTACAAGACTCAAACATTTTGTTTAAGTTTAAACAAAGCGTTACAGAGCCTGCACGTTTAGCGGGTACTGCATTATTAGTTCATGAAACAATGGACCAAATATTAACGCCGCGCCAAGCATGGACTTATAACTCGGGGCAACGTCGTGTTCGTCGTGCACCTAATGTTGCATATGATGCACCAGGCACAGCTGCAGATAGCCTGCGCACTACCGATGATTTTGATATGTTTAATGGCTCACCAAATCGTTACAACTGGACGCTAAAGGGTAAGCAAGAGTTATACATACCTTACAACAGCTATAAACTTCATAGCGACAAGCTAGAGTACGATGATATTTTAATGCCTGGCCATATTAACCCAGAACATACACGTTACGAAAAACATCGTGTTTGGGTTGTTGAAGCTAACTTAAAAGATGATACACGCCATATCTATAAAAAGCGTGTGTTTTACATTGATGAAGATAGCTGGCAAGTACAGGTAACTGATATTTATGATAACCGCGACCAACTTTACCGTGTAGCCATGGCTTATGGCCTTAACTATTACGAAGTTCCTACACAGTGGAGTACTCTTGAGGTTTATCATGATTTGAATTCTCGTCGTTATTTAGCAATTGGTTTAGATAACCAAGAAAAAATGTACGATTTTTCACAGTCGTTTAACGATAACGAATTTACTTCAAGCGCTTTACGTCGCGCAGGTAGATAGTATTAAACTAGGCACTTAACAATATGTTAAGTGCCTTTTCCTTTCTCATCGCGTTTGTCTTACAGCGCGCAACGCACTCCCTAGTAAAAAGACAAACAACTCTCTCGTACAAGGCGATTAAAATTTATGAAGTATTTGGTATATGCCAGCCTGATAATAAGCGGTGCGAGTGTTGCACAAGAAGCCCCTAACTATGCAATCAGTGCAACAAATGCAGCTAAAACCTTACTCACTGATATAACTAACACGGGTAATGGCTTAATTGCTGTTGGTAAACACGGTACTGTTATTAAAAGTACATCGGGTGATTCATGGCAACAAGCTGAGCTAGTTCCAACTCAAGTGCTCTTAACTGCCGTTGATTTTAGTAACGAAAATAATGGATGGGCGTGTGGCCACGATGCAACAATCATAAATACTACTGACGGTGGCGTTAATTGGCAGCTACAACAAGCATTACCTGAATTAGACAAACCATGTTTAGATATTTTATTTGAAGATGACTTAAAAGGTTTTGCAGTGGGCGCATATGGCATGTTTTATCAAACTGCAGACGGTGGTCAACATTGGCAAAAACGCTTTTTAGATTCGCTACTTTTTAGTGATGATCGTGATTACTTAAACGATTTAAAAGAAAATGACCCACAAGGATACGAAGCGGAAACTGCTTCTATCTTACCGCACTTTAATCGTATAGAAAAAACAGACAATGGATTAATGCTCGTTGGTGAAATGGGTTTAATGGCCAGAAGCATTGACGATGGTCAAACTTGGCAAAGAATAGAAGAAGTTTATCCCGGTTCATTCTTTGCAGTTGCCTCTGATAGCACTCAAGAAATTGTGGCGGGGCTACGAGGTAATGTTTTTGCAAAGCAAAGTGGCGAAAAGCAGTGGCAGCATTTTGAAAATGTTAAAACAGCGACGATTAACAACATCATTAATTATAATAACAAACAATGGCTCATGCTCGCTAATAGTGGCGTTATTTTTCATCTTCAAGATGGGTTACTCACCCATGAGCAGCTTGCTGACGGTAAAGCGATTCTTGATGGTGTAATTTTAGATAACAGATTGATCATGGCTACAGAAGATGGCATTAAAGTGAAGGAGTTAACCCCTTAATGCATAAGTTACTCGATTTTATTGAAAAGGCGATTTTTAGACATCGCTTAATTATGCTTATAAGTTTTGCACTTATAACCTGTTTACTTGTATTTAAAGCGACTCAAATTCAACTTGATGCATCGTTTAATAAAAATATCCCGTTAAATCACGATTACATGAAGGTATACACTAAACATGAAAAACAGTTTGGTGGTGCAAACAGTATTTTAATTTCAGTATGTGACGACAGCGGAGATATATTTAATCCAGAATTTTTTACTCAATTAAAAGCGGTTCACGATCAGCTTTATTTTATTCCTGGTGTAAATCGTCCTTTAGTGAATTCTATATTTTCACCTAGTGCTCGCTTTGTAGAAGTAGTAGAAGATGGCTTTGCCGGTGGTCCAATTATTCCTGCAAACTTTAAAGCTGATACGCGTGGATTAGGTGTAGTAAAGGAAAACATTGAAAAAGCAAAAGTTGTAGGGCGTATGATTGCCAGCGATTACTCGTGTGCAATGGTAACGGCTCAACTTTTAGAAACAGATCCCCAAACACAACAAAAATTAGACACATTAGCTTTTGCACAAAAACTAGAAAGTGATTTAAGAGAGCCTTTAAGTACAGACAAAGTAAGTATTCATATTATTGGCTTTGCAAAAATGGCTGGTGATATAGCTGAAGGCGCAAAAGGGGTAGTCGTATTTTTTGCCATTGCTATCGCCTTTACCTTTATTATGGTTTGGCTATTTTGTGGCAGTTTAAAGCTAACTATTTTGCCTATCGCGTGTTCTATTATTGCCGTTATTTGGCAATTAGGCCTGCTTTCAAGTTTAGGGTTTGGACTAGACCCTATGTCTATTTTGGTGCCGTTTTTAGTCTTTGCTATAGGTGTAAGCCATGGTGTGCAGATGATTAATGCTATTGGCAAAACAGTAGGTGAAGGAAAAAGCACGCGAATTTGTTGTCAGTCAAGTTTCAGGGCTTTATTAATACCTGGTGGTATTGCACTGCTTTCAGATACCGTAGGCTTTTTAACATTACTTACTATTGATATTGGTATTATCCGCGAACTTGCTATTACAGCGAGTTTAGGTGTGGCAGTAATTATATTTACAAATTTAATTTTGCTGCCAGTTTGGGCGTCGTACATGAACTTTGAAAACAGTGTACATATTCAATCTGGTGATGCTGAGAAGCCTAATATACTTGATAAGATCAGAGACATTTTAGTAAAAGCAACCGATCCTAAAATCGCTAAAATGATTATCGGTTTTACCCTTGTTTTATTTGCTCTAGGCTACTGGCAAGCAGATAAAATGCGTATAGGTGACTTACACGCAGGCGCGCCATCTCTGCATCAAGATGCCCGTTATAACCAAGACACGTTTTTAATTTCGGATAAGTACACTATCTCGTCTGATATTTTAAAAGTAATTGTAGAGGCGTATCCTGCAGCATGTACTGAGCATGATGTGATGGAGCGTATAAGCCGTTTTCAATACAAAGTTGAGAATGTGGCCGGTGTGCAGTCTGCTGTAAGTTTGAGCTCTGTAGCTCAATCGGTTAACGCGGGCTACAACGAAGGCAATTTAAAATGGCAGAGTTTGCCACGAAATTCAGCAAGCTTAGTACAGTCAACGTCTCGAGTTGAAACTAGTACAGGCTTACTTAACGGTGATTGTTCAGTTATGCCAGTGATTATATTCTTAGATGATCATAAAGCACAAACTATCGATACCGTAATTAAGAGTGTTAAGCAATTTGCACAAGAAGAGGGCACTGAAAAACTAGCATTTAAATTAGCGTCAGGACCTGTGGGCGTAATGGCAGCTACTAATGAGTCTGTATCAGAAGCACAAATACCCATGATGCTTTACGTTTATGGTGCCGTTATTATTTTATGTTTAATGAGCTTTAGAAGCGTAAAAGCAACAGTAGCCGTGGTATTACCGCTTTATATTGTATCAACCCTTGCCCAAGCACTTATGGTACAGCTGGAAATAGGCTTAACAGTTTCTACTTTACCTGTAATTGCATTAGGTGTAGGTATTGGTGTTGATTACGGTATTTATATACTGTCGTCGATGATGGGGCAGCTTAAGCAAAACGTACCGCTTAGTGTTGCTTATCGAAATGCGCTTGTTGAGCGTGGCAGCGCGGTTCTATTTACTGGTATTACATTAGCTATTGGTGTGAGCACTTGGATATTCTCAGATCTTAAATTCCAAGTTGATATGGGTATACTATTAACCTTCATGTTTTTAGTGAATATGTTAGGTGCAGTGTTGTTATTACCTGCAATTGGTAGCCTTCTCTGGACTGACCAGAAAAAATAATGTGAATACTTTTGCTCCTAAATGGCCAGTAATGGCCATTTATATCTATATTTTGTGAATAGATGACCAAATAGCTGAAATGCTTAAAATGTTTTCATCGAAAAGGCTGTTTATTAGCTGTAAAAGGGTTAGAATTTAACTGACTCCACGCTAATAATACGCTGTACAAATATTCTGCTTTTAGCAGTAATAGATTAAGGAACATACAATGACACGAAATGAAGGCCAAGCCTCGGTTATCCTAGATAATGTCTGTAAACTGATCCAGAAAAAAGTTCGCGCTGATAATGTGTTACTCGTTGAGAAATTCGCCAAAGCCTTGTACAGCAATATGTCTAAAGAGGATTTGGCAAACCGCAACGATAGTGACCTATATGGCGCAGCATTAAGCCTTTGGAACTCGCTAGAAAAAAATACTACTGACGACGCAGTTATCCGCGTTTTCAATCCAGAAGTGGCAAAAGATGGCTGGCAGTCATCACATACAATCGTTGAAATTATCACTAAAGATATGCCGTTCTTAGTTGATTCTGTTCGTATGGCCATGACTCGTGAAAATATCGCCTCTCACTTATTACTTCACTGCCCATTAAAAATTAAGCGTGATGAAAACACTAAAATTTCTGGATTATCAAATTTAAAAGCAGAGCAAGAATCTTCATCTACTAAAACAGTATTTTTTATTGAAATTGACCGTCAAACAGATTCTTCTGTGATTGAGTCTTTCAAAAAAGAATTAGAGTCTGTGCTAGTTGATGTATCAGTTGCTGTTGATGATTGGCAACCAATCCGTAAAAAATTGATTGCAGTTACTAAAGAGTTACCTAATCGTCATCATAATAAAAGTAAAGATGAAGTTTCAGAAACAACTGAGTTTTTAGATTGGTTAGCTAAAGATAATTTTACCCTAATGGGTTACCGTGAATATGAGTTAAGCCCAGTTCAAGGTGATTACCAACTAAAAGGTAAAATGGATACAAGCCTAGGCTTGATGAAAAACTCAACTGAAGAACACACTCGCTTATTATCAGAATTACCTGAAGTTGCACGTCAAGAAGCTCGTAGCAGCAACCTACTGATTTTAACAAAAACTAACTCTGTTTCTCGTGTTCATCGTCCAGCTTACATCGATTATGTAGGCATTAAGCGTTTTGACGATGAAGGCAATGTAATTGGTGAAGACCGCTTTATCGGTTTATTTTCATCAAGCTTTTACAATAACAGTGCTACTGATGTACCTGTGTTAAAAAGTAAAATTAATCGCATTATGGAAATGTGTGATTTTGCTAAAGGTACTCACGCTTACAAAGCTGTTTTAAATATTTTAGAAACCTACCCACGTGATGAGCTAGTTCAAGCGCGCGAAGGTGAGCTACTTGAAGTTGCTATGGGTGTGTTACAAGTACAAGAGCGCGATATGTGTCGCTTGTTTGTACGTAAAGATGCGTATGGTCGTTTTTTATCTTGTATGGTTTATGTACCTCGCGAGCGTTATAACACGGCTCTTCGTCGTGAAACGCAAGATATATTAGCTAATGCATTTAATTCTGACGATAAAGTTGAATTTACTACTTATTTCTCTGAGTCAACACTGGCGCGTACTCATTACACCGTTCGTGTGACCGACAACAAGATCGAATATAACGTGAAAGACATCGAAAACAATTTAGTAGAAGCTGCACGTACGTGGGAAGATAAACTTCAATCTGCACTTTTAGAGTCTGCGGGTGAAGCTCGTGGTAACGATTTAAATCGTAAATACTGTAACGCGTTTGCACGCTCATACAAAGATGAAGTGCTTCCAAGTGCTGCGGTTGTTGATATTGAAAAGTTAGAACTACTTAGCGATGAAAACAAACTAGAAATGCTGTTTTATCGTCCTCAAGAAGAAGCAAACAGCAATATTGTACGATTAAGCTTATTCCATAAAGATGAGCCGATTCACTTATCTGATGTTATGCCAATGCTTGAAAACTTTGGCCTTCGTGTTGTTGGTGAAACACCATATTCAGTTAAAACTAGCGATGGTCGTATCAACTGGATCATGGACTTCTCGATGCTTATTGACAGCAAAGGGATGGCAGATTTTGATAAAATCTCAGCACGTTTTCGTGCTGCATTAACAAATGTTTGGGGCAACCGTCTTGAAAACGATGGTTTTAACCGTTTAGTGTTAATGGGTGGCCTAACAGGCCGCGAAGCATCTATCTTACGTGCGTACGCTAAGTACATGCGTCAAATTGGTGTAACTTTCTCACAAAGCTACATAGAAAGTACATTTGCAAATTATCCAAATATCGCAGCGCAAATTGTTAACTTGTTTGCTAAAAAGTTCTCAGTTAAAAGCCCTGCAAGTGCTAAAACACTTGAAAAGCTAAGCACGCAAATTTATTTAGAGCTTGAAAATGTAGCAAACCTTGATGATGACCGTATTATACGTTTATACGTTGATATGATTGTTGCGACGCTGCGTACTAACTATTTCCAAAAAGACGATGCCGGACAGTTTAAGTCTTATGTGTCGTTTAAAATACAACCTAGCTTAATTCCTGATGTACCACTTCCTTTACCTGCGTTTGAAATTTTTGTTTATTCTCCGCGCGTAGAAGGCGTGCATTTACGTTACGGCAAAGTAGCACGTGGTGGTCTGCGTTGGTCCGACCGTCGTGAAGACTTCCGTACTGAAGTACTTGGCTTAGTTAAAGCACAACAAGTTAAAAATACTGTAATCGTACCTGTAGGTTCTAAAGGTGGCTTTGTATGTAAACAACTACCGACTGAGCGTGAAGCGTTTATTAAAGAAGGCCAAGAGTGTTATAAAATCTTTATCCGTGGTCTTTTAGATATTACTGATAATATTGAGCGTGGTGAAATAGTACCAGCGCGCGATGTTGTTCGTCACGATGAAGATGATGCTTACCTAGTAGTTGCAGCGGATAAAGGAACTGCTACTTTCTCTGATATCGCAAATGGCATTGCTAACGAATACAATTTCTGGCTAGGTGATGCATTTGCATCTGGTGGCTCGGTTGGTTATGACCATAAGAAAATGGGTATCACAGCAAAAGGCGCATGGGAGTCAGTTAAACGACATTTCCGTGAAATGGATATTGATTGTCAATCTACCGATTTTACAGTAGTAGCAATTGGCGATATGGCAGGCGATGTATTTGGTAATGGTATGCTGTTATCTAAGCATATTCGTCTACAAGTTGCCTTTAACCATATGCACATTTTTGTTGACCCTAATCCAGATGCTGCTACATCTTACCCTGAACGCGAACGTTTATTTAATATGCCGCGTTCTTCTTGGGAAGATTACAATAAAGAGCTAATTTCTGCCGGTGGCGGTGTGTTCTCTCGTGCAGCTAAATCAATTACGCTTAGCCCAGAAATGAAAAAAATGTTGGGCACTAAAAAAGCTAGTATGACACCAAATGAGTTAATGAAAGCCTCATTAATGATGGAGTTTGATTTACTGTGGAATGGCGGTATTGGTACATACATTAAACACTCTAAAGAAACTGATGCCGATGTAGGGGATCGTGCAAACGATGCACTACGTATCAATGGTAGAGATTTAGGCGCTAAAATAATAGGTGAGGGCGGTAACTTAGGTGCAACGCAATTAGGTCGTGTTGAATTTGCAGCTAAAGGTGGTCGTGTTAATACTGACTTCATTGATAACGTAGGGGGTGTTGCCTGTTCAGATAACGAAGTTAACATTAAGATTTTACTTAATGGCTTAGTCGCTGAAGGTGACCTAACACGTAAACAACGTGATGAGCTACTTTACTCAATGACAGATGAAGTTTCTGAATTAGTATTAAAAGACTGTTACCGTCAAACACATACTATTTCAATTACACAGTCTAAAGGAACTTCAACGCTCAAAGAAAAGATTCGCTTTATTCATGCGCTTGAAAAAGAAGGCAAGTTAAACCGTGCTATCGAATTTATTCCAAGTGATGAAGAATTGGCAGAACGCGCCGCTGCAGGTAAAGACTTAACTCGTCCTGAGCTTTCAGTGCTAGTGTCTTACGCAAAAATGGTATTAAAAGAGTCTTTAGTAAGTGATGAAATTACTGAAAACCCTTACTATCGCCAATTGCTTGTTAAGTCATTCCCACGTCCATTGCGTGAGAAGTTTAACGATGCGATGAACAACCACCCACTTCGTAAAGAAATTATTGCAACTAAACTTGCTAACAGTATCGTTAACGATATGGGTTTAAACTTCATGGTACGTATGCATGAAGAAACTGGTGCTAATGAAGCTGAGATAGCAATGTGTTACTCAATTGCTAGCGAAATATTTGAAATGCGTGAAACATGGTCTTCTATTAGTGCACTTGATAATAAAATACCAGCAGCAGTTCAAACTGAAATGCTTTACCAACTTCGTCGTACTGTGCGCCGTGCAACGCGTTGGTTCTTACGTCACCGTAATAAGTCACAAACTATTGAACAAGGAATTGAATTCTTTGCGCCAACCTTTAAAGATTTAAGCGATAACTTAAATACGTATATGATTGAAAAAGAAAATGATCGTATTGTAATTGAGGCCAATAAGTTAATTGACGCGGGCGTTCCAACAGATATAGCTAATCGTATTGTTTCTTTATCAAGCTTATTCTCTGTGATGGATTTAGCAGAAGTTGCGAATAGTTCAGGTAAGAGTATTTCGATGGTGTCCAATACTTACTTTAAACTAGGTGCAAGAATGGGTCTGCATTGGTTCTTAGAGCAAATAACTAAGCAACCAGTAGCAAATCATTGGCAAGCACTTGCTCGCTCGTCTTATCGAGAAGAGCTTGATTGGCAGCAACGTACGTTATCTGAAGTTGTATTAAATAGCTTTGAAGGTGATGAGAGCGATGTTGATAGTCAAATAGACGAGTGGATGGATAGCCAAGATTCATTACTTCAACGCTGGAAACAAATGCTGGCTGAGTTTAAAACATCACAAAGCCACGACTTTGCTAAGTTCTCGGTTGCACTTCGTGAACTTATGTTGTTAAGCCACAATTGTGATACGTCAGGAAAATAATTTAGCTTTAATCAGTTAATTGTTTAGTAAATAAATAACTGATTGTTAAAATTGTTATACAATACCTCAGCCTTGTCTGAGGTATTTTTTTGTCTAAAATTTAAAAAGAGGATTATATTGATGTTTTATGATTTAGCTCGCCGTTTTATGTTTACCCGTGATGCGGAGTGGGCGCATGAGTTTGCACTTAATAATCTTCGTCGTTTTACCAATACACCTTTAAATTTAGCTTGGTCGCAAAATATTTCTGATAAGCCAGTCGACTTTTTGGGTCTGAAATTTAAAAACCCTGTAGGGCTAGCAGCTGGCCTTGATAAAAATGCGGAATGTATTGATGCATTCAGCCAAATGGGCTTTGGTTTTATTGAAGTTGGCACTATTACGCCGCGTGCTCAAGCTGGTAATGATAAACCTCGTATTTTTAGGTTGCCAGAATCAAACGCTATTATTAACCGTATGGGTTTTAATAATAAAGGCGTTGATAACTTAGTTGCAAATGTAAAAGCAGCAAAATACAGCGGCATACTCGGTATTAATATTGGTAAAAATAAAGATACGCCAAATGAACAAGGTAAAGATGACTATATTCATTGTATGCGTAAAGTATTTGAACATGCCTCATATATTACGGTAAATATTTCATCACCAAATACACCTGGCTTGCGTGATTTGCAATATGGTGCTGCACTTGATGATTTACTGCAAAGTCTTAAAAACGAACAGCTAGATTTAGTTGCAAAGCACAATAAACAAGTGCCTATGCTTGTAAAAATTGCACCGGATCTAGATCAAATTCAAATAGAGCAAGTAAGTGAGTCACTTTTAAATAATAAAATCGATGGTGTAATTGCCACCAACACCACGCTTGAGCGAGCTGCAGTTATGGGCCAGCTATATGCAGAAGAAGCCGGCGGTTTATCAGGTCACCCAGTTAGAATGCGTTCTACAGAGGTAGTGAGTGAATTGAAACGCTTAACACAAGGTAAGTTACCAATTATCGGAGTAGGCGGAATAGATGATGCGCAATCAGCAAAAGAAAAGTTCGATGCAGGCGCAAATTTAGTCCAGGTTTATACTGGGTTCATCTACAAAGGTCCACAATTGGTAAAGTCGATCGTTAACGGCTTATAAGGATCAGTTATCTAAGCTTTTGATCGTTCGATAAATGTTCTAAGCAAGCATTTTAAAAGTGGTCAAAAGCGGTTATACTGTGAGCAATAATTATTCAACATACCCAAGGAGGAGTAAATGTTACAAGCATCAAAGCAATGGCAGTGGATTACTTGTCCTAATAAAAATCGTTTGTTACTTGATTTAAATGACGACATGCAATTATGTACGCCCTATAAGTTAAGACAACTCACCGATTCTGTTTTTAAAAATCCACGTTTTAGTCTAGAAGATGCTGCATTTTATGAACAAGTTTATAACTATTTAGATGGGTTTGAATTGTGGTCTGCTGCTCAAATTTGTCAAATATCGCTAAATGCAACCGCTGTTAAATATCACTTAAAACCCGTTTTATCAAAAAGCTGGTTTTTTGAAGAGTACACTGGAACAGAGCCAAGTGTAGAAGCAATAGTTAAATTAATATCTAAAACGCAGACTGGCGATTTTTTAATTGTAGAGCATTGCCCTGATGCATCTATTTGCTTAAATTTAAGCGAAACCTTTAAATTAGACGAAAACTTATCTTTAGCGCAATTTGAAGTAATCCGTATTTTGAATAATCGAGTACACCCCATCCTAAATCAGCAATATCAAAGTCAAACCGCCTAACCAAATTTAAGTCTTAAGCGTGTCTTTATGGCGTGTTTGTAGCCCAACCTATGTTATAATCCTGCGCAATTAGCTATTAAGGGTTATTACTTTGCAATTTATCGCACTTACTTCTATCGGAATCGAAAATTTATTGGTTGATGAACTAACAGAACTTGGCGCAACTGTGTCTAAGCAAACTGTTGGTTCTGTTCGTTTTGAGGCTGACTCATTACTGGCGCAAAAGGTTTGTTTATCAAGTCGTTTTGCAACGCGTGTGCTTATGCTTATTGAAGAAAAAGAAGGCGTAGATGACAAGAATAGCCTGTATAATTTTGCTCGCTCGCAACCTTGGCAAGAGTGGTTTGGACCAACTCAAACATTCGCTGTCGACTTCAACGGTACCAATGACTCATTAAAAAACACACAATTTTCGGGTCTTGTAATAAAAGATGCGATTGTTGACTACTTTAATGATTTATACGAGCAGCGTCCTAACGTTGATAAGCAAGATGCAAATGTGCGTGTTGTTGCACGATTAAATCGTTACGGCGTTTCTATGTATATTGACTATTCGGGCCCTCGTTTGTCTGAACGTGGTTACCGTCAAGGTCAAGGTAAAGCACCAATTAAAGAACATTTAGCGGCTGCATTAATTAAACGAAGTGGTTGGCTTGATAATGTAAAACAACCTTTATTCGATCCATGTTGTGGTGCGGGTACTATTTTAATCGAAGCGGCTGGGATGGCACGAAACGAAGCACCGGGATTATTTCGTGAAGGCTTTGCTTTTGAGCGTTTACCCAGTTTTAGAGCCGCTAAGTTTAAAGAACTTAAAGAAGAGTTACTTGCTAACATTACCGATCCTAAATTGTGGTTAATTGGCCACGATTACGATGAACAAGTTTTAAATAAAGCGATTGATAATGCCAAACGTGCTGAGCTTGATGATGTTATTAAGTTTAAGCAAAGCGATGCAACTAAACTTACTGCTGTTGCCAAATTACCGGGTGTTGTAATCTCAAACTTACCATACGGTGAGCGTATTGGTTCTATGGCTGAGCTTGTTGATTTACACCGTAATTTAGGTGTTGGCTTTAAAAAGCACTTTAATCATTGGAAACTTGCCTTACTAGGTATGGACGAGAGCTTATTTAAACTTTTAAAACTTGTGCGCCTTAAGCGTTATAAGTTTAAAAATGGCCCACTTGATGTTGAACTTAACTTATATCAATTAGATGATAAGCAAGTAAGTTTGACTACCGATGATAAAAAAGCGCTTAATTTTGAGGGCTCTACGTCATTCGCAAATCGATTGAAAAAGAATAAGCAAGGCTTAAAAAACTGGCTTAAACAAAATAAAGTAGACGCTTATCGTGTTTATGAAGCGGATATCCCTGAGTACAATGTTGCTGTAGATATTTACGGTGATTCTGCGGTTATTTTTGAATATGCAGCGCCTAAAGAAATTGATGAAAAAACATCAGAAAAACGCCTGCAAGACGTAATAACGTTGACTTCGCAACAACTTGATATCTCACCTGAAAATATTGCTGTAAAAGTGCGTAAAAAGCAAAAGGGCGAAGAGCAGTATACGGCCATGTCTAAACAAAACCGAACTATGGTAGTTGAAGAGTTTGGTGCTAAGTTTAAAGTTAATTTATTTGACTACTTAGACACAGGTTTGTTTTTAGATCACCGTTTAATGCGTCGTTATATTCAAGAAAATGCGAAAGATAAGCGCTTTTTAAACTTGTTTGCATACACAGGTACAGCCTCTGTGCATGCTGCACTTGGTGGCGCTAAAGCAATTACAACAGTTGATTTATCTAAAACCTATATAAAATGGGGCCAAGATAACTTCGATTTAAACAATATCAGTAATACACGTTACCGTTTTGAACAAGCAGATTGTTTAAAGTGGTTAGAGCATGCGACAGCACAATATGATTTGATATTTTTAGACCCTCCAACGTTCTCAAACTCAAAACGTATGAAAGACGCGTTTGATGTGCAAAGTGATCACATTAAATTATTAACGTGGGTTAAAAAGATCTTAAGTCCATCAGGTACTTTGATTTTCTCTAATAACAAACGTGGTTTTGTAATGGATGAAGTTGGCCTGATTGGTTTAGGTTTAAAAGCCGTTAATATCTCAGATAAAACGCTATCACCAGACTTCAAACGTAATAAAAAAATCCATAATAGCTGGCTAATTACGCATGGCTAAATGGATTTTATATCATACTGATGGTTGCCACTTGTGCGAACAGGCTGAGCAACTTATCACTGATGTACTAAATGACAACAGTGAGTTATTACTAATCGATATTATGACTGATGAGCAGCTTATTGCTGAGTATCAAATTACTATTCCTGTATTAAAAAGTGAAAAAGGCGAGAAATTATATTGGCCTTTTACTTTACACTCTGTGCGCGAATTTTTAGCACAAGCAGAATAAGAGCAAATAAGAACTATGGATTTAATAAGAATTTTAAAAGCACAACTTGCTTTTGGTACACATGCTTTGCTTAACAAAGCAGACGCCGTTATAGAAAGTGGCGAAAGAGTGTGTGTAGTTGGTCGAAATGGCGCGGGTAAGTCAACGTTATTAAAAGTGCTCGATGGACAAGTTGTTTTAGATGACGGTGAAATAAATCAGCTTGGTGGTATTCGAATTTCTCGTTTAGAGCAAGATCCACCAAAAGGTGCAAGCGGAACTGTATTTGATTACGTGGCACAGGGTATGCCAGAAATCGCTAACCTACTCATTGATTTTCATCATGTTAGCAACGAACTGCAAACACAATGTACTGATAAGTTATTAAATAAACTTGAACGTTTATCAAACCAACTTGAAGCCGCTGATGGTTGGCGTTTTGATAGCCGAATTCAATTAGTTTTGACACAATTAGAATTAACACCAGAGGCTAAACTTGAGTCCCTTTCTGGTGGCTGGTTACGTAAAGTAGCACTTGCGCGTGCACTTGTAAGTGAGCCTGACTTATTATTACTAGATGAGCCAACAAACCATTTAGATATGGCTAGTGTAATGTGGCTTGAACAGTTTTTAAAAGAATTTAAAGGCGGCATTGTATTTATATCGCATGACCGTGCGTTTATTCGCGCTGTTGCTACGCGTATTTTAGATTTAGATCGCGGTAAACTTATTTCGTACCCAGGTGATTACGCGACTTATCTAGAGCAAAAAGCGCATGATTTAAAAGTAGAAGAAGCGCAAAATGCATTGTTTGATAAGCGTTTAGCTGAAGAAGAAACGTGGATTCGCCAAGGTGTTAAAGCGCGAAGAACGCGTAACGAAGGGCGCGTTCGAGAGCTAAAACAGCTACGTAATGAGCGCAAGCAACGTGTTGATCAAGTTGGAAAAACTGACTTTAATATTGAAACAGCTGATCGCTCAGGTAAGTTGGTATTTGAAGCTAAGAACCTTTGCCATGCATTTAAAGACAAAGTTATTGCTGATGATTTTTCGACACTTGTAATGCGTGGCGACAGAATTGGCCTAGTAGGCCCAAATGGTATTGGTAAAACAACACTATTAAAACTAATGTTTGGTGATTTAAAACCTGATAGTGGTATTACTAAGCAAGGTGTTAATTTAGAGTTTGCTTACTTTGACCAATACCGTGAAAAACTTGACGAAGAAGCAACTGTTCAAGATAACGTTGCCGAAGGTAAACAAGAAGTGATGATGGGCGGTCGTTCACGCCATGTTTTAGGTTACCTGCAAGACTTTTTATTCCCTCCAGCACGCGCTCGAACCCCGGTTAAAGCACTCTCTGGTGGTGAAAAAAATAGACTGCTATTAGCTAAACTGTTTTTAAAACCATCTAATATACTTGTTCTCGATGAGCCAACGAATGACTTGGACATTGAAACGTTAGAGTTACTAGAGGACATTATTAATCAATATCAAGGTACAGTGCTGATTGTAAGCCATGACCGAGAATTTATTGATAATACATGTTCTAGTGTATGGGCATTTGAAGGCAATGGTAAAGTAACAGATATCGTCGGTGGTTATAGCGACTATGAAGCTTATGTAGGTTACTTAGCTGAACAAGAAAAAAAAATTCAGCAACAACCAGTAAAAAAAGTTGAAAAAGTAGCCGCTCCAGCTGCAAAACCAGCAGCTAAGACAAATAAACTCTCTTACAAATTAAAACTTGAATTAGAGCAACTACCGAATAAAATGGAAAAACTAGAAGCTGAAATTGAAGCTCAACAAGCTGTAGTGAGTGACGCAAACTTTTTTAAACAAGAGAGTGATGTAACAACTAAAGCATTGAACCATTTAGCACAACTTGAGTCTGACCTTGAAGCTGCCCTTGAGCGCTGGGAAGAACTTGAAGAATTACAGAATCAGTAGTAAGGACTAAAATGAAATATAAATTACTCGCTGCCAGTATTTTAGCGACATTAAGCACTTCAGCAACAAGTGCGACGTACCAGTTAAGTGAATTAGGGACTCTTGAAGACGCTAAATATTCTTATGTAACAGATGTAAGCGAAAGCGGGCATATTATTGGTTTCGCAAATGGTTTATACAATTTACCTATTGATACAAGCTATATAGATTTTACTGAAAATGTTATTGAAAGTGCTTACGACAGCACAGAAGCAGCATATGAATTAAGTGATAAAGAAATTACTTTCACACTTGATGACATTGAAAATAATGATGCCGTAAGCACTAATCCTGATGCTCATGCTTTTATGGTTAGTTTTTTGGCAAATTCGAATTTAGGAATTCCGTCTAACTTTGAATATCAAAAAATGAGTTCTTTAGTTGGGATTAAATTTAACGAATCAGAGATTACTGAACAACCGATTTTTGATATAGCTTCTGTTGATTATGATGGATTAACTCGTTCTACTGTCAATCTTTTAAATGCAGTAAGTGAAGATGGCGTTACAGTCGGTTGGGGTAGCGCCCCATACGATAAAGTATCTTTTACACCTGATGGCGAAGATGATGCAGAAACGTGGTTTACTCATGAATTTATAGAACGTGGGATTGTAATAAGCGCTGATGGCAGTGTAAGTGTTGAGTTAGAGCCTGAGTTTAATGAATACGGTGGCACAAGCCGCGCTAACGATATTGTTAAAACTAACAGTGGTTATACCGTTGTAGGTAATATGTCTACAAGCATTCCAGATGACAGACAAGATAATATTGATGATAACTGTGATAATGAAGACGAACCTACGTCAGTATGTATCAACTTGTTAAATTCAAATATTACACGAGGCTTATTTAATAAGCGCGCTGTTAAATGGGAACTTGATGAATCACTTAATATCACGTCTGTTGAAGAGCTTGGTATGGCACTGACACCTGATGAAGGTGAAGCGGAAGATGATGCATTTACAAGTACTGCTTTAGCAGTGAACAGCAACGGGACAATTGTAGGTTCATCGAATACACGTTATTACAAAAATGACGATACAATTCTTACAATGCCAGTTTATTTTAAAGACGGTGCGGTTGTTGATTTTATTAATCAAGAAGATGACTGGCAGTCTGGTAAATCAATTGCTATTAATGATAACGATGTAATTACAGGTTATGCAACTAAACGTATTGAAGGTACTCTTCGTAATAAATTCTTTTACCATGATATAGCAACGGGTAGTACGGTTTTCCCTACTGATTACTTTTCAAGCTCAAGTTCTTACGGTAACGATATAAACAACCAAGGTTATATTGTAGGTGAAGGGGAAGTGGGTGTTTCTGATAGCTCGCGACTCAAAGAGGCCTTTATTTACAAAATTGGTGAAGACAAAATCACTAATCTAAACGATTTACTGCCTTGCTATGACACCGACGGTGAAACTGATTACGCTTATACTATGGTTGAAGCGACTGCTATCAACGAAAATAATGAAATATTTGGTACTGCGACTAAAACAGTTGAAAAGCTAGATTCATTAGGCGGTGTAGTAACTGATATTAATGGTGAAATTGAATATGAGAGTATTGCAATAGCAGTTAAACTAACGCCAATTGCAAATGGTGAAGTAGAAAGCTGTGCTCCAGTAGAAGCTGAAGTTTATGAGCGTAACTCTGCTAGCTTCCCTTGGTATACATTATTGTTATTACCACTGGTTGGCTTAAGGCGTGTATTTCGCTTTTAAAGTTTATTGATTATAAAAAAACCAACTTGATAAAGTTGGTTTTTTTTCGTCTATAATATTTTATTAGATTAGAATTGCAGCGATTATTTAGCTTTAACGCCACTAATTATTTCGTGATAACCATGCTTTTTTCACAGAGCGGCGCCAAATTATATCAATACCAAAATATCCTATAATTGATGCAATAGAAGCACATACTAATGAACCTAATAAAAATGCAGGACCAATTGTTTCTATACTTTCTAAAAACCAAGACCAACTTGCTTCAAATACAAAGTGTTGTTCTGGCTGATTAAGTATTAACGTACCCACTAAGTATGAGCCATAAAAGATAGGTGGCATGGTTAATGGATTCGTAAGCCATACTAAAGCAACTGATATGGGTAAATTAACCCTAAATAATATAGCACCTGCTGCGGCTAAAACCATTTGAAAAGGAACAGGGATGAAAGCAAAAAATAACCCGACCGCGAAGGCCCCTCGAGCTGAACGTCTATTTAAATGCCAAAGATTTGCGTCTTGCAAAAGTCGTCCAAATATTTTTAGTGATTTATGATGTCTAATTTTATTTGGATCAGGTAAAAATCTTTGGATCGTTTTTTTAGCCATTTAAAGCAACCATTTACATCAGTGTGGATAAGTCTTGGGTTTGTAATTGGCTGTGTAGCAACCGTGTTTTATTATCAAACTCTCGAATTTACAGTCTTCACAATTTTCATTGTAATAGTGAGCGCTTATTTTAAGCCGTTTTTAAACGTATTGTTAGGCTTTATTTGTGCAATTTGCTTTGTTGGTATGCATTTTTACCTTTTTTATAGTTTTGAAATACCAAAACCGAACGAAAAGTATGCACTTGATTCTACATTAGTTGTTGAAGAGATTATTTCTGATAAAAAACCTCAGTATATCAAAGCCAAAATAGTGGCATTAGATGGGAGTAGCTTTTCGAATTTTAGAGCACCCAAAGCAATGCTCAGTGTTAATTCTGCACAGCCTTTTACAGTCGGGGATGAATTCTCTGCATTAATCCATTTAAAATATTTTCGCAGTAATAAAAATTTTAATGTGTTTGATACTGAACGTTATGCATTTATAAATAGAATATTATTTAAAGGCAAAGTTCTCAATAAAGAGCTTAATATAATACACAGCGATAAACAAAGCATCGTACTAGATTATCAAAACTTCATTAAAAATACCTATACAAATACAAGATTGCAGTGGCTCTATTATGCATTACTCAGTGGTGATAAATCGTTAATGAGCTATACAGATAAACAATTAATGCAATCACTTGGGTTAAGTCATTTACTGGCTATATCGGGTTTACATATTGGTTTGATTTTTAGCTTTGGTTATTTATTCATTCGATTTATCTGTACGAAAATAAACTTTTCAATTGGTCAATCATTTAACCTTACACTTTACTACAGTTCGTTCGGTTTTATAGCTGCATTAGTTTACGTATATTTAAGTGACTTTTTAGTATCAGCAACGCGAGCACTAATTATGCTGGGTTGTTATTTGTTACTTTATTTTCTTGCTAAGCAGCCGCTGCGATGGCGGAGTATTTTATTTGCCTTGGTAATAGTGCTTGCTGTTAACCCATTTAATTTACTTAATCCAGGTCTGTATTTTTCATTTTTAGCGGTCGCTATAATTTTTACTGTTATTAATAAATTACCAATATTAAATACACGAATCAAAAACAAAATTATTGCGTTATTTGTTATTCAAGTAGCATTGTTTATCGGTTTATTACCACTTTCACTTTATTTTTTTAATGGCGTAAGTATTGCGGGCCTAGTCATTAACTTAATTGCGATACCGTTTCTTTCCCTCATTATTTTGCCATTTTTGATTGTTTTTACATTACTGAGTACTTTTTTAGATATAGGTAATTTAATACATTTGTTTGATACAGGGTTATATGCGTTATTTAAATTACTTTATGAAATACCCGAGTCGTTAAGATGGCTGACAACAGGAAGAATCGAGTTAATATTCGTCATTTTTACCTATATTACTATGTTGATGATTTACTTCCTCCCCTATAAATTGCTCTCTTTCATTCCTTTAACAGTACTTTTATTGAATAATCTTCTAAAAGAAAAGCCTAACTGGCAGCTTCATGTGTTTGATGTTGGGCATGGTCTCATGGCATTAATTGAAAAAGATAACCAAGTGCTTATCTATGATTTTGGTCCAAGTTATTTTAATCGTTTTAGCCGTACGCGAAGTATTTTATTGCCTTATATAAAAGCAAATAATTTCACAGTAAAAACAGCGATTCTAAGTCATGAAGACAGCGATCACGCTGGAGGAATACAGCATTTTATTGAAGCTGGATTTGGGGAAACATTAAAGCAATTTCATCCTGAAAATACACTTAATGTGTGTGAAGTCCAAAGTGTTGATTTTGTCGGTTTAAGAGTAGAAAGCTTTAGCACTATAGGGTATGGAAATGAAAACGACGATTCATGCGTTGTTAGAGTATCGAGTAATACTTATAGTGTGTTATTTACAGGTGATATATCAAAATCCCGTGAAGCCTCATTATTAGCTAATAATACATCGTTGAAAAGTACAGTCATGTTAAGCCCGCATCATGGCAGTGATACATCCTCAAGTGTTAATTTTATTAGTTATGTTGGCCCTAAAGTTGTGATTCATTCAAGTGCTTATAAAGGACAGTGGGAATTTCCCAAGCCCGTTGTTGTCGAGCGTTACAAAGCAATAAGCGCCGAGCAATTTACAACAGGCGTTGAAGGACAAATTAGTATTAAATTCTACTCAAACAATTTGGTCATAGAAACAGCAAGAGGGCAGGAAAGTTATTGGTTTATCAAAGATTGACGTTTAGTTTTATCTCATCGAAGGATACAATACAGGGAGTTACTGTATTTAGAGAGTGTTATGGATCAAAGTACTGCACAAATTTATAAACGTCTTGTCTCGTATGTTGGCGCATACAAAAGCGTCGCTTTTATCGCAATTGTTGGGATGATAGGCTATTCAGCAATGGATGCTTTATTCATTCAATTAATGAAGCCGTTTATTGATCAAGGTTTAAACCAGCGAAATACAGAAGTTTTAAAGTACGCTCCTTTTGTAGTTATCGCGTTAGTACTGGGGCGTGGTGTTTTTAACTTTATGTCTTCGTACTGTTTAAGTTATGTGGGCTCTCAAGTTGTACGCTCTTTACGCCAAGAGTTATTTGAGCACATATTGCATTTACCCGTTTCTTTTCATGACAAAAACTCTACAGGCGATTTAATTTCAAAAATCACTTTTGATACAGAGCAAGTTCAACAAGCAATTACTAAAGCGTTACTTATTGTTGTACGTGAAGGGGCCTTTGTTGTCTTTTTACTTGGTGTAATGTTTTATACCAGTTGGAAGCTCTCACTTATATTTTTAGTCATCATCCCTCTCGTTGCCATTATTGTAGCGGTTGTATCGAAACGTTTTCGCCATATTTCTAAAAGTATTCAATCAGCTATGGGGCAGGTTACACGTAGCTCTGAACAAATGCTTAGCGGACATAAAGTTATTCATGGATTTGGCGGACAAGACCAAGAAATAAACCATTTCTCAAAGATTAATAATCATAATCGCCAGCAGCGCATTAAAATGGATGCGACAAAAGCTTTAAGTGTATCAATTATTCAAATACTAGCTGCCAGTGCCATGGCTGTTATTTTATGGGCTGTATCTCTTCCATCAATGATTGATACGATTACCTCAGGTGACTTCATGGCATTGATTGCCTCAATGATGATGCTATTGCGACCGCTAAAACAACTCGCCAATGTTAATAGCGATATGCAGCGTGGTATCTCTGCAGCTCAAAGTATATTTTTAGTTTTAGATGAAGAAATGGAAAAAGATACTGGCACCGTTTCAGTCGATAAAGTTAAAGGGGTAATTGAAGTTAAAAATGTAACCTTTAAGTACCCAACAAAAGATGAAGCCGTATTAAACGATTTGTCGCTAACGATTAAAGCGGGTGAAAGTATTGCCTTAGTTGGGCGCTCAGGCTCGGGTAAATCAACAATTTCTAATTTATTACCACGCTACTATGACTTAGAGTTACCGAGTGAAATATTACTTGATGGTATAGCCCTGCAGGATTATAAATTAACAGATTTGCGTCGCCAATTTGCTTTAGTGTCTCAGCAGGTCGTGTTATTTAACGATACGATTGCTAACAATATTTGTTATGGCATAAAGCATGATGTGTCTGAGGAAGAATTAGAGCAAGTTGCTAAACAAGCGCATGTTTGGGAGTTTGTTAAAGACCTGCCAGAGCAATTAAACACCATGGTAGGTGAAAATGGTGTAATGCTCTCCGGCGGTCAACGCCAGCGTATAGCGATAGCACGTGCAATATTAAAAGACGCACCTATTTTGATTTTAGACGAGGCTACATCAGCACTTGATACCGAATCTGAAAAGCTTATTCAGCAAGCATTAGAAACGCTAATGAAAGATAAAACCTCAATTGTTATTGCGCATCGCTTATCTACTATCGAAAACAGTGACCGAATCTATGTTATTGATAATGGTCGTGTAATAGAAAGTGGCGATCACAATAGTTTATTAGCAAATGACGGTACTTATTCAGCCCTTTGCAAAATGCAGTTTGGTGATCAGGCGTGAGTAAAATAGAACAAAGCTGGTATAAACCATTTGGTCTAATTACTTTACTGTTATTACCATTAAGTGCTTTGTTTTGGGTTGTATCGTCATTTCGAAAATACTTATACAGCGCTAAAATACTTAAACCTTTTGAGTGCAAAACGCCTGTAATTGTAGTTGGCAATATAAGTGTTGGCGGTAATGGTAAAACGCCTTTTGTTTTGTGGCTGTATGGTCATTTAACACAGCAAGGTTTATCAGTGGGAATTATTAGTAGAGGATATGGTGGGCAATCAAAAAATTACCCGCTGTTAGTTACTGAGCTTGTAGATGCTCAGCAGGCTGGAGATGAGCCCGTACTTTTATACCATCGTTTAAAGTGCCCAATAGCGGTTGGGCCTAATAGACAACACAATATCGATTTATTAGAAAATAATTATACACTCGATGTTATTATTTCTGATGATGGAATGCAGCATTATAAAATGCCTCGTAGCATTGAGTGTTGTATTGTTGATAATGAGCGTCGTTTTGGTAATGGCTTTGTTATGCCAGCAGGGCCACTTCGTGAAACAACTAAACGTTTGCAAAGTGTCGATATAGTAATTGAAAATGGTGGTGAGGCTAATAATAGCTACACATTACAAGTAAGTAATCTTCGCTTAGTTAACTCAAGCGATTATGCAAAAAGTAACGTAAGTGAAGCACATGCAATAAGTGCAATTGGGAACCCTAAACGGTTTGAAAACTCATTAGAAGCACAAGATATTACGTTATTATCGACTCATCATTTTAGAGATCATTATGCTTATACAGTAGATGATTTTGCCCAATTTGGTGATGATTGCATTATAATGACCGAAAAAGATGCCGTTAAATGTAAGTCCTTTGCAAAGCCTAATTGGTATTATTTACCAGTAGATGCACAACCTACCGATAGCGTAATAAACACATTAAATTCAATATTAAAAGAAAAAGGAATACTCAATGGCCTTTGATACAAAATTACTCGAGATAATTGCGTGCCCTGTTTGTAAGGGAAAATTACGCTTTGATAGAGACAACAACGAACTAATTAGCACAGCAGCTAAGCTTGCTTATCCTGTTCAAGACGATATTCCAGTATTACTTGAAAATGAAGCACGTGAGTTATCTTTAGAAGAGGTTGAAAAGTGGAATTCGTAGTTGTAATTCCTGCTCGTTTTGCATCGACCCGACTACCAGGTAAACCGCTTGCTGATATTTGTGGCAAGCCAATGGTTCAACACGTTTACGAAAAAGCATGTTTATCAGGTGCTAGTAAAGTAGTTATAGCAACCGATCATCAAAAAGTATTTGATGCAGTAAGTATGTTTACTAATGATGTAGTAATGACGCGTGAAGATCACCAGTCGGGTACTGAACGATTAGCTGAAGTGGTTGATTTGCTTAAACTTGATAGCAATACAATTGTGGTTAATGTACAAGGCGATGAGCCATTACTTGCACCAGAAAACGTATCTCAAGTTGCTGCACTATTAAGTGATTCAACAGCACCAATGGCAACGTTAAGTGTTGCTATTGAAGAACGTGATGAAGTATTTAATCCTAATGCCGTTAAAGTGGTTAGCGATATAAATAAAAATGCCCTGTATTTCTCTCGTGCAAGTATACCGTTTGATAGAAATACGATGATGGGTGATAGCACTGCCCTTAATTTAGCCCCGTTTCAACGCCATGTAGGTATTTATGCGTACAGAGCGGGTTTTATTAAACAATACATAGAGCTGAGTGTATCACCACTAGAATTACTTGAATCACTTGAGCAGTTACGTGTTTTGTATCACGGTTATAAAATTAAAATAGAACAAGCTCAAATAGCCCCTCATGCAGGTGTAGATACGCCTGATGACTTAGCTAAAGTGATAGCGCATATTAAAAGTAAAAACGTGTGAGTGAGCAAGTAAGTAAGATATTAAAAGTTGTTTATACACATAACGACTTTTATATTTTAGAAAAGCCAGCGGGTCTTAATTTTCATTCTGAAGAGGGACCCGGCTTTGTTGTTTTAGCCGAACAACAATTATTGCAAAAGCTTTATGCCGTTCATCGTTTAGATAAAGTGACATCAGGGCTGATTATTTTAGCGCGAAACAAATCCGCTGCAGCCGCCTTTACTGTTATGTTTACTGAGCATGCGATTAATAAATTTTATTTAGCGATTAGTGATACTAAACCAAAAAAGAAGCAGGGGTGGATAAAAGGCGATATGGCTAAGTCTCGCCGTGGCTCGTTTAAGTTACTAACGAGTACACTTAACCCTGCAATCACCCGATTCTATTCTCTGAGTTATAAGCCAGGATTTAGAGGGTATATTTTAAAACCTTACTCTGGCAAAACACATCAACTAAGAGTGGCACTAAAAAGTGTGGGCGCAGCTATTTTAGGCGATGCAATGTATTCAGGCGCGCCTTCTAATCGTACCTATTTACATGCATATGCGTTAAGCTTTTTATGGCAAGGTGAACAAATACAGCTAACTTTATTACCCGATAGTGGTGATGAGTATTTGGCGTTAATTAAACATCAAGATTTTCAAGCATGGCAATCGCCATGGCAACTGGATTGGTAAATGAGCGAAAAAGTTACAGATATACGTTTTGGTGGTATTAAACGTTTATATGGTCATCAACAGTTTGATTGGCTTCAAGAAGCACATTTTTGTGTAGTAGGTATTGGTGGTGTAGGAAGCTGGACAGCAGAAGCACTTGCGCGTACTGGTGTTGGTAAAATAACACTTATAGATTTGGATGATATTTGCGCCACTAACGTAAATAGGCAAATTCATGCGTTAACGGGCACTATTGGTCAAGCTAAAGTCGATGCAATGAAAGCGCGCTGCGAGCTTATTAACCCAGAATGCCAAATTAGTGTAATAGATGACTTTATTACGCTTGATAATATTCAAGAGCATATTCAAGGTTTTGATTATGTAATTGATTGTATTGATGCAGTTAAAGAAAAAGCAGCATTAATTGCTCACTGTAAACGTAATAAACTACCTATAATTACAACTGGTGGTGCTGGCGGGCAAACAGATCCTAGCCAAATAACTTTTGGTGATGTAGCTAAAACTACGCAAGACCCATTACTTGCAAAGGTGCGCTATATTTTGCGCAAGCAATATAATTTTAGTAATAATCCTAAACGTAAGTTTAATATTGATTGTGTTTACTCAACAGAGCAATTGCTTTACCCAGGAAGCGGTGGCAGCGTATGTCATGCTAAGCAAAGTGCTGATGGCACAATGAATATGGACTGTAATAATGGTTTTGGCTCTGTGACTATGATCACAGGAAGCTTTGGTTTTTTTGTTGCTGCAAAAGCGGTGCGTAAATATCTAGATAAAAAACAACGCTCACAAGCTTAGTTTTCGTTAACTAAGCTTGTGTTGTGCCATGGTTTGAATTTTTTCAACCATGGCTTTAATACCATTACCACGTGATGCGCTTAAGTGGCTTATAAGGCCGAGCTTTTCAAATTCTTCATACGCATTTTTATTCACTACCTGTTCTGGTGTAAGCCCGTTGTAAAGCGCTAAAATAATGGCTAATAATCCTTTTACTATACGAGTATCAGAGTCACCTATTACAACAAGTGTATTTTCGGTTAAGTCAAATTCAACGAACATCCATACTTTGCTTTCACAGCCTGGTACAAGTGCATCATCAGTTTTCAAAACATCAGCTAAAGCCGGTAACGTTTTTCCTAAAAGCATTATCTCACGATATTTTTGCTGCCAAGCGGTCGCATTTTTTATAGATTCTGTGACTTTTTTAAACGTATTTGTCATGAGTTATCCTAATTAATTCTATTAAACTGGCGTTCAATCTAATAAAGCGATACATTTTTTAAGTGAATCAATGAATATATCTACATCTTTGTAGGTATTATAAAAAGAAAAACTCGCTCTTAACGTTCCATTAAGCCCTAAATGTGTCATTAATGGTTGCGTACAATGGTGTCCACTTCTGACTGCAACCCCATATCCGTCAAGTAAAGTTGCCAAATCATAAGGATGTTCATCTTTAAAATTAAAACAGAGTGTACCAATATTGTCAGATAGGTTGCTGAATATGGTAATGCCATCCACCTTTACCAATTTTTGTGCCGCGTAACTAAACAATTCTTGTTCATATTGCTGTATTTGCACGTGATCTAATTTATTTAAATAGTCTAATGCGGCACCAAAGCCTAAAACTCCAGAAATATTTGGTGTGCCAGTTTCAAATTTTGCAGGCGCAGGGCGATAAGTGCTATGAGTTAAGTAAACTTTATCGATCATTTCACCGCCGGATTGGTAAATATCTAGCGTATTTAGCTCTTCATATTGGCCATAAAGTACACCTAAGCCTGTTGGACCGAGCATTTTATGGCTTGAGCAAACATAAAAGTCACAGTTTAATTCACGTAAATCGGGTTTTAAATGCAGTGCACCTTGGGCTCCGTCCACTAAAACAAGCGAATTCACCTCTTTTGCAGCTACAATTAGTGGCTTTAAATCAGTGATATTACCCAGTGTGTTCGATGCTTGTGTAATAGCTAATAAGGCAGGTTTTGTTTCTTTTATAAATTCACAGCATTGTTGGGTGTTTAGCGTGCCATTACTATTAAGCGGCAGAGAGACTAATTTAGCTCCCGTCTGTTGGCTTACTAGTTGCCAAGGCACTATGTTTGCGTGATGCTCAAGCGGAGATATTATTATGGTATGACTTTCATCTAAACGCTTTTTTAAGCCGTTAGCGACCAAATTTATGGCTTCTGTAGCACCTTTAGTCCATACAATCTCTTTACTTAAGACATTAAAAAACCTTGCAGTTTTATCCCGGACTTGTTCATAAGAATAAGTGGCCTGTTCGCTAAGTGTATGGCGTCCACGGTGTACATTTGCATTTTGAGACGTATAAAACTCAGTAATTGTATCTATAACTGATTGAGGCTTTTGTGAGGTTGCTGCTGAGTCTAAATAAACAAGCGGGCAGCCGTTTATTGTTTGATTTAATGTCGGGAAGTCTTTTCTAATTTTATTTATATCAAACTTTAAAGTAGGCATAGCTCATCTACATAGTGTTTTTAAGGCAGGGATTGTAATCGGTTTATGATAATTCTCAAGTGCTGTTAATAAAAAAGGCCGCAAAATGCGGCCTTTTAAACTAACCAGCGTCAATTAACGCTTGTCAGTTGATACGTAATCACGTTGAGTGTAACCAGTATACATTTGGCGAGGACGGCTGATCTTATGACCAGGTTGAGATAGCATCTCATCCCAGTGAGTGATCCAACCAACAGTACGTGCCATTGCAAAAATTACAGTGAACATGCTTGTTGGAATACCAATCGCTTTTAAGATAATACCAGAGTAGAAATCTACGTTAGGGTATAGTTTCTTCTCTACAAAGTACGGGTCTTCAAGGGCAATTTGCTCAAGCTTCATAGCAATATCAAGAAGTGGATCTTGGATATTTAGCTCAGCTAAAACTTCATGACACGTCTGACGCATTACTGTAGCACGTGGGTCGAAGTTTTTGTAAACGCGGTGACCAAAGCCCATAAGGCGGAATGGGTCAGCTTTGTCTTTAGCTTTAGCAACGTATTCATCAATACGGTCCACAGAGCCAATCTCTTCTAACATGTTTAAACATGCTTCGTTAGCGCCGCCGTGAGCAGGTCCCCATAAAGAAGCAATACCAGCTGCAATACATGCATACGGGTTAGCACCTGATGAACCAGCAAGACGAACTGTTGAAGTCGATGCATTTTGCTCATGATCTGCATGAAGCATAAAGATTTTATCCATAGCTTTAGCAGTTACAGGATTAACTTTATATTCTTCAGCAGGCACAGAGAACATCATGTGTAAGAAGTTTTCTGCGTAGCTTAAATCGTTACGTGGGTATACAAACGGTTGGCCGATGTTTGTTTTATAGGCCATTGCAGCAATAGTTGGTAACTTAGCAACTAGCTTAACTGCACTTGTTTTACGTTGTTCTGCATCAGTAATATCAAGATCTTCATGATAAAAAGATGATAATGCACCCACTACGCCACAAAGCATTGCCATTGGGTGAGCGTCAAAGCGGAAACCTTGGAAAAAGTTAGCAATCTTCTCGTCAAGCATAGTGCTTGTAGTGATTTCATTCTTAAAAACTTCATATTGTTCTTTAGAAGGTAACTCACCATTTAAAAGTAAGTAGCAAAGCTCAATATAGTTAGAATCTTCAGCTAATTGCTCAATTGGGTAACCACGGTGAAGTAGTACACCTTTACCACCATCAATATAGGTGATTGCAGATTCACAAGAACCAGTCGACATGAAACCTGGGTCATAAGTAAAGTGACCATGTGAACCTAACGTACGTACGTCGATTACATCTTGGCCAGCAGTGCCTTGATAAATTGGAAGTTCGATTGGATCTAGTCCATCAATATGGACTGTGGCTTTTTTATCTGCCATCGCTATGTATCTCCTATTAAGATATCTATTCTGATTTTTAGATTTTAAAGTTCTGAAATCTGTTTTAAGCACATCTTCGCATTTTAACGTGAAAGAGGGGGTTAAAGTCAATTTTTATAAACATTATGCATATATGTATAATAAATATTCGGTATTAATTAAATATAATACTATTGGCTAATTCGCAAACATCTCTAAATAAACAAGAATTGTAAAAAGTCCTGTGGGTATATATACTAACGGTGGTTTTAAACCGTATTGTATTTGGGTAAACATATTCTTAACAGCTTAAAATTTACTGTTTTGTGAACTTTAACTATTTTGATACGTTTATTCTTATAGTTCCATCAATAATATTTGGTGGGTTTTTAGAAAAACAAGTAGATGAGCTCCACTGTGAGCAAAGATGGGCAAGTAACTGTGAAAAAGCAAAGACCTGTAAATCTAGATCTAACAACTATATCTATGCCGGCAACGGCTAAAGCTTCAATTTTTCACCGCGTCACCGGTGTTGCATTGTTTTTTGCTTTAACGTTTGTCATTTGGGCTTGGTCTGAGTCTCTCTCTTCAGCTGAAGGTTTTGAATTCGTCAAGGGTCTGTTTAACGGATTCATTGCCAAATTTATAGCTTGGGGCACTGTTTCTGTATTAGGTTATCACCTTATTGGTGGCATCCGTCATATGATTATGGATATGGGACATTGGGAAGAACTTGAATCAGGTAACCTCAGCGCTAAAGTATCAATGGCTCTTGGTGTTGTGTTTGCCGTATTGGCAGGGGTGTGGATATGGTTTTAAATCAAGCAACTCTAAAACGTGATGGTGTACAAGATTTCGTATCTTTACGTACCACGGCATTAATAATCAGCGCGTACGCGATTTTTATTATCGGCTATTTTTTAGCGACGCCAGAAGTCACTTTCGAAGCCTGGACAGGCCTCTTCTCTAACCTAGCAATGAAAGGGTTTACTTTAATTACCCTTATTTGCATTATGGTTCATACCCGCATTGGCCTTTGGCAAGTTCTTACAGACTATGTTAAGTGTTCGAAGTTGCGTGCTGTTTTAGGTTTTGTTTTAAACCTAATGGCCGTTGCTTACGTAGCTATTGGTCTAATCGTATTATGGGGTGTTTAAGTGAAATATTCTGTTCGTGAATTTGACGCCGTAGTAATTGGTGCAGGTGGTGCTGGTATGCGCGCTGCTTTAGCAATTACAGAATCTGGCAAAACGTGTGCATTAATATCTAAAGTATTTCCAACGCGCTCACACACTGTATCTGCTCAAGGTGGTATTACAGTAGCGCTTGGTAATTCACACGAAGACAACTGGGAATGGCATATGTACGATACCGTTAAGGGTTCCGATTTTATCGGTGACCAAGACGCTATTGAATACATGTGTCAAACTGGCCCAGAAGCTATTACTGAATTAGAAAACATGGGACTACCATTTTCTCGTTTTGAAAATGGCCGTGTTTACCAACGTCCTTTCGGTGGTCAATCGAAAAACTTTGGTGGTGAACAAGCCGCACGTACTGCTGCTGCAGCTGACCGTACTGGTCATGCTTTACTTCATCTTCTATATCAACAAAACGTTAAAAACAAAACAAATGTATTCTCTGAGTGGTATGCACTTGACTTAGTTAAAAACGACAATGGCGATGTAGTAGGGTGTACAGCAATTGAGATTGAAACAGGTGAAATCACTTTCTTCAAATCTAAAGCAGTTGTATTAGCCACTGGTGGTGCAGGTCGTATATTCGCATCAACAACAAATGCTCACATTAACACCGGTGACGGTGTTGGTATGGCAACACGCGCTGGTATTTCTATGCAAGACATGGAAATGTGGCAGTTCCACCCAACGGGTATTGCAGGTGCTGGTACGCTAGTAACTGAAGGTTGTCGTGGTGAAGGCGGTTATCTTTTAAATAAAGATGGCGAGCGCTTCATGGAACGTTACGCACCAAATGCAAAAGACTTAGCGTCTCGCGATGTTGTTGCGCGTTCAATGATGACTGAAATCCGTGAAGGTCGTGGTTGTGATGGTCCTTGGGGTCCTCATATCAAGCTGAAACTTGACCATTTAGGTGAAGAAACGCTTAACCTACGTCTTCCTGGCGTATGTGACCTAGCTAAAACTTTCGCTCACGTTGATCCAGCTAAAGAGCCAATTCCAGTAATTCCTACTTGTCATTATATGATGGGTGGTGTTCCTACTAACGTAAATGGACAAGCACTACAAATCGATGCTCAAGGCAACGAAAAAGTAGTTGAAGGTTTATTTGCTGTTGGTGAGATTGCATGTGTATCTGTACACGGTGCAAACCGCCTAGGTGGTAACTCATTACTAGATTTAGTTGTATTTGGCCGTGCTGCTGGTAACTTCTTAGGTAAATACCTTAAAGATGTTGAAGTATCAAAAGCGGCTTCAGAGTCAGATTTAGAAGCGTCTCTTGCACGTTACAACCGTTGGGAAAATTCAACGGCTGGCCAAGGTGAAGATCCAGTTCAAATCAAAAAAGACCTACAGCAATGTATGCAGCTTAACTTCTCGGTATTCCGTGAAGGCGATTCAATGGCTTCAGGTCTTCAAGAACTTAAAGAAATTCGTGAACGTCTGCAACATGCTCGTCTTGATGATAAATCATCAGACTTCAATACGCAGCGTATCGAATGTCTTGAACTAGATAACTTAATGGAAACAGCTTACTCAACTGCAGTAGCTGCAAACTTCCGTACAGAAAGCCGTGGTGCACATTCTCGCTTTGACTACCCAGATCGTGATGACGAAAACTGGTTATGTCACTCAGTATTCAATCCTGTAACGGATGAAATGAGTAAGCGTGATGTAAACTATGCGCCTAAAACGCGTGAAGCTTTCCCACCTAAAGCACGTGTTTACTAGGAGATAGACGATGGCACAAGTACAATTTTCAGTTTATCGTTATAATCCAGATGTTGACAACGCTCCTCGTATGCAAGAATACACCTTGCAAACAGAGGAAGGTCACGACATGATGGTGTTAGATGCACTTATTCTTTTAAAAGAACAAGATCCTACACTATCTTTTCGTCGTTCATGCCGTGAAGGTGTGTGTGGATCTGATGGTGTTAACATGAATGGTAAAAATGGTTTAGCATGTATTACTCCTTTATCTACGCTACAAAAAAATGGCAAAGGTAAAATTGTAGTACGTCCATTACCAGGCTTACCTGTGGTTCGTGACCTTGTTATTGACATGAGTCAGTTCTACACTCAGTACGAAAAAGTTAAACCTTATTTAATTAATGATCAGCCTGCAGCAGGCGAGCGTCTTCAATCTATTGAAGAACGTGATAAATTAGATGGGCTATATGAGTGTATTTTGTGTGCATGTTGTTCGACATCGTGTCCTTCGTTCTGGTGGAATCCAGACAAGTTCATTGGTCCAGCAGGCCTTCTTCACGCTTACCGTTTCTTAGCTGATAGCCGAGATACAGCAACTGAAGAACGTTTAGCGGATTTAGACGATGCGTTCAGTGTGTTCCGTTGCCACAGTATCATGAACTGTGTTAGCGTTTGTCCTAAGGGTCTTAACCCGACTAAAGCAATTGGGCAAATCAAATCTATGTTATTAAACCGAGCGGTTTGATTACTTAGTAAACGTAAGATGGCTAATACAGATTATTAGCCATCTTGTTATGATAACTATTAATTTCTGCGCTAAAGAAAAGGGCTTATAAATGCACGAAGGTGTGATGAAGGCATGGCTAGAATCTTCACATTTAAACGGCGGCAACGTTGCTTATGTAGAAGAGCTTTATGAAGCGTATTTAGACGATGCGACTTCTGTGCCAGATGAATGGCGAGAAGTGTTCGAACAATTACCTAAAGTTGATGGTGTGGATGTTGAAGTAAAACATTCAGAAGTTCGAACGCAGTTTGCACAGCTTGCAAAAAACAAGCATAGAGAAGTAGTGGTAGCAGAGGGTAGTGGCGGTGACCTTAAACAGGTTAAAGTTCTACAACTTATTAATGCTTTCCGTTTTCGTGGACACCAAAATGCAAACCTAGATCCATTAGGTATTTGGCAACGAGAGCGTGTACGAGATTTAGAGCTAGAGTACCACGACTTATCTTCAAGTGATTTTGACCGCGAGTTTAACGTAGGATCGTTTGCTGTAGGCCGCGATACTATGCCTTTAGGTGAACTATACCAAGCACTAAAAACTACATATTGTGGTTCAATTGGCGCTGAGTATATGCACATCACATCAACAGAGGAAAAGCGTTGGTTACAACAGCGTTTAGAATCTGTCCAGTCTAGGCCAAAATTCGAAAAAGACGAAAAGCTGCGTATCCTAAAAGGATTAACTGCTGCTGACGGACTTGAAAAATATTTAGGGGCTAAGTTCCCAGGTGCTAAGCGTTTCTCACTTGAAGGTGGCGATGCGCTAGTTCCAATGTTAAAAGAGCTTATTCACCGCGCAGGTGAAAGCGGCCAACAAGAAGCTGTTATTGGTATGGCTCACCGTGGTCGTTTAAATGTTCTTGTAAATGTACTTGGTAAAAATCCATCAGAATTATTTGATGAGTTTGCTGGTAAACATAAAGAAACATTAAGTTCTGGCGATGTTAAATACCACATGGGTTATTCATCTGACTTTGCTACTAAAGGTGGCAATGTTCATATGGCGCTTGCGTTTAACCCGTCTCATCTTGAAATTGTAAATCCAGTTGTTATGGGCTCAGTACGTGCTCGTCTTGATCGCTTAGGTGACAGTTCTGGTATTAAAGCTTTACCAATTACAATTCATGGTGATTCTGCGGTTACAGGCCAAGGTGTTGTACAAGAAACGTTTAACTTATCACAAACTAACGCGTTTAGTTGTGGTGGTAGTATTCGTATTGTTGTAAATAACCAAGTTGGTTTTACTACATCAAAACAAGACGATGTACGCTCTACAGATTACTGTACTGACATTGCTAAAATGGTTCAGTCACCTATCTTCCATGTTAACTCTGATGACCCTGAAGCAGTTGCATTTGTTACTCAAATTGCACTTGATTTCAGAAACCAGTTTAAACGTGACGTAGTAATCGATTTAGTATGTTACCGTCGCCATGGTCACAATGAAGCTGATGAGCCTAATGCAACTCAGCCTGTTATGTACCAAAAAATTAAAAAGCACCCAGTTCCACGCTTAATTTACGCAGATCAACTTATAGCTGAAGGCTCTTTTTCTGAACAAGAAATAAAAGCACTTGCTGATGAGTACCGTAATGCATTAGACGAAGGCAACTGTGTTGTTTCAGAAATACAACCAGAGACATCGCATTCTTCAGATTGGGCAAAGTATGTTGGCCATGAATGGGATGTTGATTACGATGCCAGCGTACCTGTTGAAGAGCTCAAAGCACTCGGTGAGAAAATCGCTTCTTACCCAGAGCAATATAAAGCACAGTCACGCGTTAAAAAGATCTATGACGACCGTAAACTAATGGCTTCTGGTGAGAAACCTCTAGATTGGGGTATGGCAGAAACACTTGCTTATGCAACAATTGCAACTGAAGGCACTGACATTCGTTTAACTGGTCAGGATTCTGGGCGTGGTACATTCTTCCATCGTCATGCTGTTGTTCACAGTCAATCAGACGGCGCTACTTATACACCTCTACAGCACTTAAGCGAAGATCAAGGTACTTTTGAAGTATTTGACTCTGTTTTATCTGAAGAAGCTGTTGTTGCTTTTGAATACGGTTATGCAACTGCAGAGCCTACTTCATTAGTACTTTGGGAAGCACAGTTTGGTGATTTCGCCAACGGTGCACAAGTTGTATTTGACCAGTTCCTAAGTTCTGGTGAGCAAAAATGGGGCCGTTTATGTGGTCTTACAATTTTGTTACCACATGGCTACGAAGGACAAGGTCCAGAACATAGTTCAGCTCGTTTAGAGCGTTTCCTACAACTATGTGCTGATCACAACATGCAAGTATGTGTTCCATCTACTCCTGCACAAGTTTACGCTATGCTTCGTCGTCAATCAGTTCGACCACTACGTCGTCCGTTGATTGTTATGACGCCTAAGTCGTTGCTTCGTCATCCTCTTGCAACTTCATCGCTTGAAGAGCTATCGCATGGTGTTTTCCATAATATGATCGACGAAGTTGATGATATTAACCCTGAGAAAGTTGAACGCGTTGTATTTTGTAGTGGTAAAGTTTATTACGAACTATTACAAGAGCGTCGTAAGCTAGAGCAAGATAATATTGCTATTGTTCGTGTTGAGCAGTTATATCCGTTCCCACATGACGAAATGCAAACAATTATGGAGCGTTACCAACACGTAACTGATTTTGTATGGTGTCAAGAAGAGCCACAAAACCAAGGTGCATGGTATTGTTCACAACATCACTTTATTGATGCAATCCCACAAGGTGCTAAATTAAAATATGCAGGACGTAAAGCGTCTGCATCACCAGCGTGTGGTTACATGTCAGTACATACTAAAGAACAACAAGCGCTCGTTGCCGACGCGCTTACTATAGAAAATAAAGGATAAGCAATGAGCACAGAAATTAAAGTTCCTGTTCTTCCTGAGTCGGTTGCAGATGCTACCGTTGCTACATGGCATGTAAGTGTTGGCGACAAAGTAACTCGCGATCAAAACTTAGTAGACATTGAAACAGATAAAGTGGTTTTAGAAGTTGTTGCACAGCATGACGGTGTAATTACAGAAATATCACAAGAAGAAGGTGCAACCGTACTTGGCGATCAAGTTATGGGTTTACTTGGTGATGCTGATGCAGCGCCAGCAAGTGAAGGTTCATCTAAAGAAGAATCAGCACCAGCTAAATCAGAAGACGCGCCAGCGGCGCAATCAGCACCAGCATCAGAAGGTAAAGAAGTGGACATTAAAGTACCTGTACTTCCAGAATCAGTTGCAGACGCAACAATTGCTACATGGCATGTACAACCAGGTGACGCAGTAACACGCGACCAAAACTTGGTAGATATTGAAACAGATAAAGTTGTTCTTGAAGTAGTAGCTCAAGAAGATGGCATCATGGGTGATATCATTCACAACGAAGGCGATACTGTACTAGGCGAGCAAGTAATTGGTTCGGTTAAAGCAGGCGGTGCACCAGCGGCTCCAGCTGCAAAAGCAGACGAAACGCCAGCAGCAGATTCTAGCGAAAGTTCAGATGTGTTAACACCATCAGTTCGTCGTTTAATTGCTGAGAAAGGCTTAGACGCTTCTAAAATTAACGGCACGGGTAAAAATGGCCGCGTAACTAAAGAAGACGTTGATACGTTCTTAAAAGCACCAGCGCCAGCGGCTAAAAAAGCAGAAGCTTCTGCTCCTGCAGCACCGATGGGCGATCGTACTCAAAAACGTGTTCCTATGACTCGCTTGCGTAAAACTATTGCTACACGTCTTCTTGAAGCTAAAAATTCAACTGCAATGTTAACAACATTCAACGAAGTGAACATGGAACCAATCATGAGCCTTCGTAAGCAGTACCAAGAAGTATTTGAAAAGCGTCATGGCATTCGTTTAGGTTTCATGTCTTTCTACGTGAAAGCGGTAACTGAAGCACTTAAACGCTTCCCAGATGTTAATGCATCAATTGATGGTGACGATATTGTTTACCATAACTATTTTGATATCAGCATTGCAGTATCTACTCCACGTGGTTTAGTTACTCCAGTACTTAAAGATTGTGACAAACTATCTGTTGCTGAAATCGAAAAGGGTATTCGCGAATTAGCACTTAAAGGTCGTGATGGTAAGCTAACGCTTGCAGATATGACCGGTGGTAATTTCACTATTACTAATGGCGGCGTATTTGGTTCATTACTATCTACACCTATCATTAACTTGCCACAGTCTTCAATTTTGGGTATGCATAAAATCCAAGACCGTCCGATGGCTGTAAATGGTAAAGTAGAAATACTTCCTATGATGTATTTAGCTCTTTCTTATGACCACCGTATCATTGATGGTAAAGAATCAGTTGGTTTCTTAGTGACTATTAAAGAGTTACTTGAAGATCCAACTCGCTTATTGCTAGATGTTTAATCTAGTTGTATGAAATGTAAGCTGTGAATGAACATTCACAGCTTTTTTTTTGCGCCTTTGGTCTTACTGGGGTTTTCATGTTAAGCCTTGGGATCTATACTAGGTGCGCAATTTGGGATAGTTGTTTATTTGAAAAAATATTCAGCTCTTTTAGTATAAAAAATTGGATAAAGCATCATGAATTTGCATGAGTATCAGGCAAAACAACTTTTTGCCGAATATGGTTTACCAGTTTCTCAGGGTTTCGCTTGCGATACACCTGAAGAAGCTGCAGCAGCTGCTGAAAAAATCGGCGGTGATATGTGGGTTGTTAAAACTCAGGTTCACGCAGGTGGACGTGGTAAAGCTGGCGGTGTAAAGCTAGTAAAAACTATCGACGAAGTAAAAGCGTTTGCAGCTAACTGGTTGGGTAAAAACCTAGTTACTTACCAAACAGACGAGAAAGGTCAGCCAGTAGCTAAAATTTTAGTTGAAAGCTGTACTGACATTGCTAACGAATTGTACCTAGGTGCAGTAGTTGACCGTGCATCTCGCAAAGTAGTTTTCATGGCGTCTACTGAAGGCGGCGTTGAAATTGAAACTGTTGCAGAAGAAACACCAGAGCTTATCCACAAAGCTGAAATTGATCCATTAGTGGGTCCTCAAGCTTACCAAGCACGTGAACTAGGCTTTAAATTGGGTCTTAACCCAGTACAAATGAAGCAGTTTGTTAAGATCTTTATGGGTCTTGGTAACATGTTTACTGATTTTGATTTCGCACTACTTGAGATCAACCCGTTAGTAATTACAGACGAAGGTAACCTTCACTGTCTTGACGGAAAAATCGGTATTGATGGTAATGCACTTTACCGTCAACCTAAAATCCGTGAGTTCCACGATCCATCTCAAGAAGATGCACGTGAAGCACACGCAGCAAGCTTCGAGCTTAACTACGTTGCGCTAGATGGCAATGTTGGTTGTATGGTTAACGGTGCAGGCCTAGCAATGGGTACTATGGACATCGTAAACCTACACGGCGGCAAACCGGCTAACTTCCTAGATGTTGGCGGCGGCGCGACTAAAGAACGTGTTTCTGAAGCATTCAAAATCATCCTTTCTGACGATAATGTTAAAGCTGTTTTAGTAAACATCTTTGGCGGTATTGTACGTTGTGACATGATTGCTGAAGGTATCATTGGCGCAGTTAAAGAAGTTGGCGTAAATGTACCTGTAGTTGTACGTTTAGAAGGTACTAATGCTGAATTAGGTCGTGAAGTTCTTAAGAACTCAGGTCTAGATATCATTGCTGCTGAATCACTAACAGACGCTGCTGAGAAAGTTGTTGCTGCTGCGGAGGGCAAATAATGTCTGTATTAATCAATAAAGATACAAAAGTTATCTGTCAAGGTTTCACTGGTGGCCAAGGTACTTTCCACTCAGAGCAAGCGCTTGAGTACGGTACACAAATGGTTGGTGGTGTAAGCCCAGGTAAAGGCGGTCAAACGCACCTTGGTCTTCCTGTATTCAACACAGTTCGTGATGCTGTTCAAGAAACTGGCGCAACTGCTTCAGTTATCTACGTACCAGCTCCTTTCTGTAAAGATGCAATCTTAGAAGCTATCGATGCTGGCATCGAGCTGATTGTTTGTATCACTGAAGGTATCCCTACGCTTGATATGGTTGACGTTAAAGTTAAACTAGATCAAACAGGTACTCGTATGATCGGTCCTAACTGTCCAGGTGTTATTACTCCTGGTGAGACTAAGATTGGTATCATGCCTGGTCACATCCATAAACCTGGTAAAGTAGGTATTGTTTCTCGCTCTGGTACTTTAACGTACGAAGCGGTTAAGCAAACTACTGATGCTGGTTTTGGTCAGTCTACGTGTGTTGGTATTGGTGGTGATCCAATCCCAGGTACTAACTTTATCGACGTTCTAGAAATGTTCGAAAAAGATCCACAAACTGAAGCAATCGTAATGATTGGTGAAATTGGTGGTACTGCAGAAGAAGAAGCTGCAGAGTACATCAAAGCTAACGTAACTAAACCTGTAGTATCTTACATTGCTGGTGTTACTGCACCAGAAGGTAAGCGTATGGGTCACGCTGGCGCAATCATCGCAGGCGGTAAAGGTACTGCTGATGAGAAATTTGCTGCATTAGAAGCTGCGGGCGTAAAAACTGTACGTTCACTTGCTGAAATCGGTAAAGCACTTAAAGAGAAAACAGGCTGGTAATTGCTTGTTTCCTCTGAAAAGGCCCGCTTATGCGGGCCTTTTTGTTATTGAGGTAAATTTAGAACGGATAACTAATATGCTGAAAAAAGCGTACAGACAAATCTTGTCGTTGCTTATTTATGGCCAGCTCGTTACATAATGCATGAATTGTTTTCTCTACTTGGTTCATAAAGCGGCCATAACCAATTTCATGTTTATCCTGCTGCGTTGCGACAATAACAAAATGTAGTGTTTCTACTAATTTTGTTGTTTCATAAAAATACTTAATTTGATTTTCATTTGATTCAACATCAAAACTCAACTTTTGTAACTCTGTATTACCTTCATTTTTATCTATTTTACTGTTTCGGACAATGGGTATTGCGCCATTAGCTACCATTGCACCGTGTGTTAGTTTGTTTTGTTCACATGCGCGTTTAAAACTATCTGCAAAGTAATCATAAAACTTTTCCACATCGTTATTGTTCACCATTGTTTGAAACTGTGTTTTGATGGCCCGAGAAACCGCAATGGTAAATGTTGCGTAAGTCATTTCAGCATAGTCACTAGGAATATTACATTGCCTTGATTGATAACGAGGGTAGAGGCTTCTGAGTTTATATCCATAACTCTCTTTATTTCCCTTATCTTTAGCAAATAAATCGTAAGTTAGATGTTGGTGATCGCGAAGTTTAAATTGGGGCTGATTTATAAATAACTGTTCTTGGAGTAAGTTTAATACTTTTTGCACTCTATTGTGAAACAAAGCTGAGTTTGCACGTAAGTCTTCACCCGTGGCTAAAAACAAGAAACGTATTTTCTTACTTTTTATATCTGGTGAGTAATAAATTTTATGTGCCTCGTGATAACGAGGGTTATAAAAAAACAACATCTGCTTGTCGGTTTCTAGTTGATATGACTCATCATGAAAGCGTACAACCGGTAGTTTATCGTTTGCTAATAAATGTACATTATGCAGTTCATACTCATCACAACATGCAAATAATTGACGCGCAATACGCTCGTAGCAACAGTTTATAGTGCTAAAGCTATTATAAAATGCTTCGTTGGGTATTATTTCAGCCAATAAATAGTGGTTAGCGCGTGCATTAGTTGGAATATATACACGGTGTTGATTAAGTGTCGCCATCTTAGAATCCTTATAAAGTAGGTTATTTAGCTACTATAATTGGCTTTGATGACCTAAATGTTGCGTTAAAACAAATTTTATTCATAAACAATTGAACAAGTGGATTAAAGTTAATCAATATCTAAAATAAACCTTAATCTATTGCTGTATGTTAGTGTATGTTTTTGTAATAATGCATTAGTTTTGTTATTACGTAATATTTAGAGGATCACACTCCTATGGCGGAAATTGAGAATCGCCCAAGTAACTTTATTAGAACCCGAATTGATGAAGACTTAGCAAGTGGCAAACATGCGACAACGCATACACGTTTTCCACCTGAGCCAAATGGTTTTTTACATATTGGCCATGCCAAATCAATTTGTTTGAATTTTGGTATCGCAAAAGACTACAACGGTTTATGTAACCTACGTTTTGACGATACAAACCCTGAAAAAGAAGACATTAACTACGTTAACTCTATTAAAGAGGATGTACAGTGGTTAGGCTTTAATTGGGATGGCGACATAAAGTATTCTTCTAACTATTTTGATACTTTATATGGTTACGCAGTAGAGCTTATTGAAAAAGGCTTAGCGTACGTTTGTTTTTTAACTGCAGACGAAGCACGACAGTACCGTGGTACATTAAAAGAGCCAGGTAAAAACAGTCCTTATAGAGATACTTCAGTTGAAGAAAACCTAGCGTTATTTGAAAAAATGCGCGCTGGCGAATTCAAAGAAGGTGAATGTGTACTGCGTGCTAAAATTGATATGGCAAGCTCATTTATGGTGCTTCGCGATCCAATTATTTACCGTGTACGTTTTGCTCATCATCACCAAACAGCTGACAAGTGGTGCATTTACCCAATGTATGACTTCACTCATTGTATTTCTGATGCGCTTGAAGGTATTACACATTCATTATGTACATTAGAGTTTCAAGATAACCGTCGTTTATACGACTGGGTACTTGATAACATTAGTTTAGAGTGTCACCCGCAACAAATTGAGTTTTCGCGCTTAAATCTTGAATACACTATTATGTCAAAGCGTAAGCTAAATGATTTAGTAGTAAATAACTATGTAGAAGGGTGGGATGACCCTCGTATGCCTACTATTGCAGGTTTACGTCGTCGTGGTTATACACCAGGTTCAATTCGTGAATTTTGTTTGCGTATTGGTGTAACAAAACAAGAGAATATGGTTGAAATGGGCATGCTTGAAGCCTGTATCCGTGAAGACTTAAACGAAAATGCACCACGTGCAATGGCTGTACTCGATCCTGTTAAAATCGTTATTGAAAACTACGATGCAGATAAAGTTGAAACTTTATCAGTGGCTAATCACCCAAATAAAGAAGAAATGGGGCGTCGTGATGTTCCATTTACTCGTGAAATCTATATTGAACGAGAAGACTTTAAAGAAGAAGCGAATAACAAATTCAAACGTTTAGTACTTGATAAAGAAGTACGCTTACGTGGTGCTTATGTTATTAAAGCGCAGCGTGTTGAAAAAGACGAAAATGGCGAAATCACAACTATCTTCTGTACTTACGACAGCGAAACACTTGGTAAAAACCCAAGTGATGGTCGTAAAGTAAAAGGTGTTATTCATTGGGTTTCAGCACCAGAGTCTATTACTGCAGAAGTTCGTTTATACGACCGTTTGTTTAGCGTACCAAATCCAGCAGCTGCAGAGGAATTTGAAACTACGCTAAACCCGGAGTCACTGGTTGTTTTACCTAATGCTAAATTAGAACCATCGCTTGCTAACTCGCAAGCAGATCAGGGCTTTCAGTTTGAGCGTACAGGTTATTTCTCTCGTGATTCTAAATCAGAGAACGTTGTATTTAATCAAACCGTGGGTCTTCGCGATTCATGGTCTAAAACTCAATAAGTAATACTTAAAATATACCCAGGATTTACTGGGTATATTCAATATTATCGTCTTTTAGGCACAAAAAAACCTGCACTTAGCAGGTTTTTTTATTGCGTTTAAAAGCGATATTAGCTGTTAGCGTCGCTAAACTCTTTACACGCTGCTTTATCATTACACTCACCGTATAAATACAAAGAATGATTTGTAAGAGTAATACCATTTTCTTCAGCAATTTCAAGTTGACGACGTTCAATCATCTCATCTTCAAACTCTACCACTTTGCCACATTTCAAACATACTAAATGATCGTGGTGAGTGCTTCCAGAAAGTTCAAATACTGATTTTCCGCCTTCAAAGTGATGACGGCTTACAATACCCGCATCATCAAATTGGTTAAGTACGCGGTATACAGTTGCAAGACCAATTTCTTCACCTAGATCCAAAAGAATTTTGTAAACATCTTCAGCACTGATGTGTTGGTTATCTGGAGATTGTAAAATCTCTAATATTTTAATACGCGGTAAAGTTACTTTTAAACCGGCTTTTTTAAGTTCCAAGTTATGATCAGTCATTAAATCTGTCTCAATTTTATTTGGTTATACTAGACATCTTGCAAAGATGTACACGACACATTAGCAACAAACAGGATAACGTGCCTAAGCGTTAAGTGCAAAGAACAATTGATATATATTGCCACTAAAGCTTAAAACGCTAACTGTTTGATAATTATTTAAACAGCTAGCGATATATGCAGTAAATTAGTCAGCTAATTCACTTAAACACATTTCTTCATATACTTGAGCAGACCATGCTTTAACACGTTGTTCTGTAAGCTCTGGTTGACGGTCTTCGTCGATACCCAAACCTACAAAGTGCTTATCATCAGCCATACCTTTAGACGCTTCAAAGTCATAGCTTTCACTTGGCCAATGGCCCACAACAATAGCGCCACGTTCAGTAACAATATCGTTGATCATGCCCATTGCATCTAAAAAGTACTCAGCGTAATCTTCTTGGTCACCACAACCAAAAATAGCAACAAGTTTACCTTCAAAGTCTACTTCCTCAAGTTCTGGAAAAAAGTCATCCCAGTCACATTGAGCTTCACCGTAGTACCAAGTAGGGATACCGAATAAGATTAAATCAAATTCAGCAATCTCTTCTTTAGAGCTTTTTGCAATATCATGAACAGCCACTAGCTTTTTACCCAATTCTTTTTGGATCATTTTTGCTACGTGTTCTGTGTTACCTGTGTCACTTCCGAAAAAAATGCCTACACTTGCCATGGATTTAAAACCTTTTATGTATCAATAGCCAATCTTTCTTGTAAAATCGTTTCAATCAGCGCACTGCGGCTAATATTTTGTGCATCTGCCATATCACTCAATGCTTGATATAACTGCGATGAAACTTTAAATTCAACACGCTTTAAACCACGTGCTTTATCTCTTTTTATTTGATTACGTTTATTTACCTTTAACTGCATATCCCGAGAAAGGGGATTGGTTTTAGGTCTGCCTGGGCGTTTTTCGTATTCAAATAAATCGAGTGTAGTTCTATCTGTTTCTGACTTCGCCATGCTTAACCTACACCTGCGCCTTGCCAAAATACTTGAATAAGCCCTTTAGCAATAAAGCCTGAACAACCTAAAAAGAGCACGCCCCAAACAATGTATTGTCCGAACTTTGGCACATTGCCACTTTTTAGTACGTCTTTAATTGCCATGCCGATGAATATGAAAATACCGGCTAAGCCAAAATACAACCCTAGGGTATCAAATTCGTTAATTAACTGACTGACCATCAACGTATAACCTTTAAATTAAACGGCGCGTACTATAGCATATAAATATTCATATATTTAGTGCGCTGAATCAAAAACACGCGATTAAAATTGCTTTAAACCGCAGTTAAAAAGTCATTTATCGCTTTATTAACAGCAAGAGGCTTTTGAGCATGAAGCCAATGACCTGCGCCATGAATAATTTTAGCCTTGGTGTTTTTAAAGCGTGCTGTAATTGCAGTACGATGCTCGGGCAATATATAGTCAGAATCATTACCTTTAATGAAAAGAGTATCACATAAACAAGAATTGTTTTCATTAACATTGGACGTAATTGTTGAATATTTTTCATCAAGCACATTTAGGTTAAATCGCCATGCAAAATGACCTTCTTCATTTTTAGCGAGGCTTTTAAGTAAAAACTGTCGAACCCCCAGCTCTTCAATATAAGGCTGCATAATTGCATCAGCTTGCTTTCTATCGTCTATTGACTGCGTTGAAACTGCTTTTAATGCTTGTAATATTTTTGTGTGGCGAGAAGGGTAACTAACAGGTGCGATATCAAGTACAACCAATTTATTTACCAGTTCAGGGTGTGTTAGTGCTAATTCCATTGCGACTTTCCCACCCATAGAATGTCCAACTAAATGAGCTTTATCTATGTTTAAATGTGCTAATAACTCAACAATATCTTGAGCCATTGCAGGGTAGTTCATTTCATCACTATGAGGAGAAAGCCCGTGGTTGCGTAAATCAACGTTAATAACATTAAAGTGTTCACTTAATGGTTTTGCGATTACATTTAGGTTTTCTAATGATCCAAAAAGTCCGTGGATCAAGATAACATTAGGGCCTTGCCCTTGTTGCTTGTAATTTAACTGCATACACGCCTCCTGAAAATTTCGCCATAGTTTGCCGAGCATTGCTCTAAAAAGCAAAAAATACAGCGACTATTTATTAAATTGGGCTTTTGTTTGTTAAATCAACAACAATCTAGTAAATATTAATATGTTTACGGGAGTGCTTGTTGTAACTCGCATTTCTGATTGGTTTGGGTATAATCACACGGGAGAAAAAAATGTGACCCGTAATGACAGGAAGAACATGAAACAAATCGACATAGACGACGAGTTATATCAGTATATTGCAAGCAATACGCAAAGTATTGGTGAAAGTGCATCCACTATTTTACGTCGTTTATTAAATCTGAGCGGCGAAAAAATTCAAACCGCAAACGTAGAACTAACTCAAAATAATCAAACTGCGACTACGTCTACCGCCACATTAAAAAGCTCAGAGCTACCTGCTGCTGAGACTGCAAAAAAACAAACGCCTGTAGCTCACGCACCCGTGAAGCAAAAAAGCGATAATGTTTTTAATGTATTAAATAAAGAAGAGCTGGCAATGCAGAAGGGTGTTGTTGGGCGCTTTTTGTTTATTTTAAGTGCATTTTACCGCACACATAAAACTGATTTTTCGGCTGTACTAGATATTAAAGGGCGTGACCGTGTTTACTTTGCTACTAGTAAAGAAGCCTTAGTAAATAGCGGTAGTAGTATGAACCCTAAAAACATAACTGATAGTGAATATTGGGTTATGACAAATTCTAATACAACGCGTAAAAAAATGATGCTTCATGAAGTTGCTCTTTGCCTTGGATATAGTGCAGAGCAAGCTGAAAAAATTCGCGATTACCTGTAAGGAAATATAATGGCTATTCACTCAGGCGCAGGCAAAACTGCTCCACAATCAGCACTGGTTAACGTACCTAAATTAGTATCTGCGTATTACTTAAACGAACCTGATCTTGAACAAAATCCAGAGCATTGTGTTGCTTTTGGTACATCAGGCCACCGTGGTTGTTCTTACGATGTTAAATTTAACGAGTCACACATTTTAGCGATTACTCAGGCTATTTGTGATTATAGAAAACAAAATGATATTTTTGGTCCGTTATTTTTAGGTAAAGACACACACGCACTGAGTGAGGCTGCATTTAATTCAGCTATTGAAGTTTTAGTTGCTAACGAAGTGCAAGTGATAACGCAAGAAAACGGTGACTTTACACCAACGCCAGTTATCAGCCACGCCATAGTTAGCCATAACAAGCTGCACCCAAATGAGCTTGCAGACGGGATTGTTGTTACGCCTTCGCATAACCCTCCTGAAGATGGTGGCTTTAAATACAATCCACCTAATGGCGGACCTGCTGATACCGACGTTACTAAATGGATTGAAGACAGAGCAAATCAACTTTTATTAGAAGACTTGGTTGAAGTTGAGCTATTCCCATTCGCTAAAGCTTCACGTTCAGGCTTTATTCGATACGAAGATTTAATGACTCCTTATATTGATGATTTAGCAAATATCGTTAATTTAAAAGCCATTAGCGATGCAGGTATCAAAATTGGTATTGATCCACTAGGTGGTTCAGGTATTAATTTTTGGCCTGTTATTGCTAAAAAATATAATTTAGATTTAACCGTCGTTAATGATGTTGTTGATCCACGTTTTGCTTTTATGCCACTTGATAAAGACGGCAAAATTCGTATGGATTGTTCATCACCTTATTCAATGGCGAACCTTATTGCATTAAAAGATGATTTTGATGTGTCTATTGGTAACGACCCTGACTACGATCGCCACGGTATTGTAACGCCAGATGGTTTAATGAATCCAAACCACTTTTTAGCAGTGGCAATTGATTACTTACTTAAACACCGTGATTGGAGTGAAACAGTAGAGATTGGTAAAACACTGGTTTCTAGCTCTATGATCGATAAAGTAGCAGCGCGCAATAATCGTAAAGTAAAAGAAGTACCCGTAGGCTTTAAATGGTTTGTTGAAGGCTTAAGCAAAGGCAAGCTTGCATTTGGTGGCGAAGAAAGCGCAGGTGCTGCATTCTTACGTTTTGATGGCTCTGTATGGTGTACAGATAAAGACGGCTTTATTATGGGACTACTCGCTGCAGAAATACTTGCAGTAACAGGTAAAACTCCATCAGCGCTTTATAAAGAACTAGAACAAGAGTTTGGTTCTCCAATTTATAAACGCCTTGATGCACCGGCCTCAAGCGGCCAAAAGTCACGTTTAAAAGCATTGAGTGCTTCTGATGTTAAAGCAGATACACTTGCTGGCGAACCTATTTTGCAAAAACTGACTCATGCACCAGGTAACGATGCGGCAATTGGTGGTTTAAAAGTGGTCACTGAAAATGGCTGGTTTGCAGCGCGTCCATCAGGTACTGAAGATATTTATAAAATATACCTTGAATCATTTAAAGGTGAAGAGCATTTAGCGTTACTTGAAAAAGAAGCTAAAAAGTTAGTCGATTCTGTGATCAGCTAACACTGCTTAAACTATTTTAAAACGGCTGATTTATTCAGCCGTTTTTGTTTCTATACCTCTAACTTGTGCATATGTATGCATAAGAGTTTACTCTCACATTATTTTTAAAGGGCTTATTACATGTCAGCCAATCCATCTTACTTAAATGAATTAAAACAAACGGGCGATTTTTTAACCCTTAGCCGTAATAACGAATGGCATTTAGATGCAGGTGAATTTGTTTTAGATAATGGAACTTGTGTAAATATACACGATACCGGCGTAATAGAGTTTCAACCTGCTGTTAAAACAAGCAAAGATGTAATTTATTCAAGCGCTGTACACGGTAACGAAACTGCGCCAATTGAAATTTGTGATGCGCTCATTAAACAAATTATAAAAGGTGAGCTAGTCCTTAAACAGCGTGTTTTATTTATTTATGGTAATCCACAATCAATTAATATTGGCCTGCGTTTTGTAGAAGAAAACTTAAATAGATTATTTAATGGTTACCATACAGTTGAAGGTGTACCAATGAATAATGAACGAAACCGCGCTTCAAAGCTTGAGCAATACGTAAGTGACTTTTATGCCCGTGGCCAGCAAGGCAGTAGCCGATGTCATTACGACTTACACACTGCAATTAGAGGCTCTAAAAACGAAAAATTTGCTGTGTATCCATTTTTACATGGTAAGCCATGGAAAAAGTCACAGTTACAATTTTTATTGAGCTGTGGTGTAAATACCGTACTTATGATGAAATCACCCGCAACAACGTTTAGCTATTATTCGTCGTTTGTTCATGGTGCAGACTCGTTTACGGTAGAGCTGGGTCAGGTTAAGCCATTTGGCCAAAATGATATGGCCCGCTTTGAAAAAACAAAGCAAACATTAACTGCATTAATTAGCCAAAATGAAGTTAAATACCCTGATTTTAATGCAAGTGAGTTTGAGTTATTTGCAGTGCACCGCACAATTAATAGAACAAAGGATGATTTTAGTTTCCCTTTTTCTGATGATGCTGAGAACTTTACTGGCTTTGCGAAAGGTGAACTACTTGCAACCGACGGTGATACAGCGATTTACGCTGACGTTGAAGGTGAGGCTATTATATTTCCAAATGCGAGCGTAGCATTAGGCCAAAGAGCACTGCTTACTGTTATTCCAATGGATATTGATAGCAATTTCGTCTAATTAAACTCATCAGACCACTACTGGCTTCAAGTTAACTATATGATTACTATTAATTAAAGTAACCGTATCGTTAACTTGCCACTTATTTAACCTGTATTTGCTTTTGTTTCGTCCCAGATGTGTTGAATAACACTTTACGTTAACGTAAAGTGTTGGCAGCTTTAATTAAAGATAGTGCAGATGTTGCAAAGTTTAACCAGCAACAATCACCCACAATAATAATTTAAAGGGGCACTGTTTTACCGACAACAAAAGAAGGTAGGTTATGAGTAATCCAAATAACGTATCGCTGAATATTAACCACGAGCTTGAATTTATTGATGGCCAAGCACTTAATATTCCAACCCTTAGTATTTTAACTGAGGACGGCGACATTCATCCTAGTGCAACCGCACCTGATATTTCAAAACATACCGCTATTAAGTTATATGAAACAATGCGTTTTATACGTTTGTTAGATGAACGTATGCAAGGCGCGCAGCGCCAAGGTCGTGTTAGTTTTTATATGCAATGCCTAGGCGAAGAAGCCGCAGTTACAGCCTCTGCTGCTGCTCTTGATCAAGACGATATGATCATGGCTCAATATCGTGAACAAGCTGCACTACATTATCGTGGTTTTACACTCGATCAATTTATGAACCAAATGTTCTCAAATGAATTGGATTTAGGTAAAGGTCGCCAAATGCCAATCCATTATGGCTCTAAAGCGCTAAACTACATGACGATTTCATCGCCACTGGGTACGCAAATACCACAGGCAACAGGTTATGCATATGGTCAAAAAATAAAGCATATCGACGCTAAAACAGGTGAGCTTGCAAGCACAATTGATAACGTGACTATTTGTTACTTTGGTGAAGGTGCTGCATCAGAAGGTGACTTTCATGCGGGCTTAAATATGGCGGCTGTTCACAAAGCGCCGGTTATATTTTTTGCACGTAATAACGGCTATGCCATATCTACCCCTGCTGATGAACAGTTTAAAGGCGATGGTATTGCGTCGCGTGGTGTAGGTTATGGTATTAAAACAATTCGTGTTGATGGCACAGATGCACTTGCTGTGTATACAGCGACCAAAAAAGCACGCGAAATAGCCTCAACACAAGGTGAGCCTGTACTTATTGAATCGATTGCTTATCGATTAGGCGCGCATTCTACATCAGACGATCCCAGTGGTTATCGCTCTAAAGATGAAGAGGCAAATAATCAAATCTGTCCTATTGATAAATTTAGAAAATGGTTGGTCAAGCAAGATTGGTTAAACGAAGAAGACGACATAAAAGCAAAAGAGTCGATTCGTGAAGAAATTTTAGCAGCGCTTAAGCGTGCTGAAGTTGTTGCCAAGCCGGCTTTAGAAGAATTGGTATCTGACGTTTACGATACACCAATTCCATTATTGCAACGTCAGTACGAGCAATTAAAAGAACATATAAAACAGCATCCAGATGCTTACCCAGTAACTGCAGGGAGAATTAAGTAATGGCTAAAATGAACATGCTCCACGCAATTAACTCTGCCCTCGATATTACGATGAACGAACACCCTCAAGCCTGTATTTTTGGCGAAGATGTTGGTTACTTCGGTGGTGTATTTAGAGCAACATCAGGCTTGCAAGAAAAGTACGGTAAGCATCGCGTTTTTAATACGCCTTTAACCGAACAAGGTATTTTAGGCTTTGCTAATGGTTTAGCGGCATTTGGTGCGCCTGCATTAGCAGAAATTCAATTTGCTGATTATATTTTCCCAGCGTTTGATCAAATAGTAAATGAAGCCGCTAAATTTCGTTATCGCAGTGGTAATGAATTTAATGTAGGTAACTTAACTATTCGTACGCCTTATGGCGGTGGTATTGCTGGTGGCTTATATCACTCGCAATCACCCGAAGCTTATTTTGCACATACACCGGGCTTAAAAGTGGTTGTACCGCGTAACCCTTATCAAGCTAAGGGTTTATTACGTGCCTCTATTAAAGATGATAACCCTGTCATATTTTTTGAGCCTAAGCGTTTATATCGTGCATCAACAGGCGAAGTGCCAGAAGAAGATTATAGTATTGAATTAGGCACGGCTGAAGCAGTACAAGAGGGTACCGATATTACGCTTTTAGCGTGGGGTGCTCAAATGGAGATTATTGAAGAGGCAGCAAAGCAAGCAAGCGAGCAAGGTATAAGCTGTGAAGTAATAGATCTTCGTAGTATTTTACCATGGGATGTTGAAACGATTGCTAAATCGGTTATTAAAACCGGCCGTTTAATCGTGAGCCATGAAGCGCCTATAACTAATGGCTTTGGTGCCGAGATAGCAGCAACAATACAACAAGAGTGTTTCTTGCATTTAGAGTCGCCAATTTTACGTGTATGTGGTCTAGATACACCATACCCGTTGGCACTTGAAAAAGAATACGTACCGGACGCACTAAAAGTGTTGGCTGCAATTAAACAATCAATGGATTTTTAGGGGTTACCATGGCGAAAGATTTTATATTACCCGATATTGGTGAAGGCATTGTTGAATGCGAAGTTGTTGAGTGGCTAGTTCAAGAAGGCGATACCGTATCTGAGGACCAGCCAATTTGTGATGTAATGACAGACAAAGCATTAGTACAAATTCCAGCAGTGCATGATGGCATTATTTCAAAGCTATATTATCAAAAAGGTGAAATTGCTAAAGTACATGCTCCTTTATTTGCTATGGATGTAACTGGTGATAGTACGAGTAATGAAGTAGTAGAAGAGCCTGTTCAAGCTGAAAATCAAACTAATAACAATGCATCTGATGTAGTTGAAGACTTTATACTCCCTGATATTGGTGAAGGTATTGTTGAATGTGAGATTGTTGATTGGTTAGTCGCAGAAGGCGATGAAATAGAAGAAGACCAAGCGGTTTGTGACGTAATGACCGACAAAGCATTAGTACAAATTCCGGCAAAATATACAGGCACAGTAAAAAAACTATATTACCAAAAAGGTGAAATAGCAAAAGTACATAGCCCGTTGTTTCAAATGACAATTGCAGGCAGTGCAGTAAAGCCAAATGTTGATATAAACCAAGCGGTCGTAAAGGCTCAAACTAATGCCGTTGCTGAAAAAGTTGCCTCTGTTAAAACGCAGCAAGCTGCAAAGGTTATCAATCAAAAAGCGGTGGCGTCGCCTGCAGTTCGTCGTAAAGCACGTGAGCTAGATGTTGATTTAACGTGCGTACCAGGTAGTGGAAAAAATGGACGTATTTACAAGCAAGATATTGAAGAGTTTGTAAAAGGCGAAGTGCCAAATACTATTGATACTTCACCGCTTAATAGCGATGCTTCTCAAAGTGCAGTACAAAACCAAACACAGAATCAAAGCGGTGGTGTACGAGTAGAGCAAATTAAAGGCATTAAAGCGGCCATGGCCAAGCAAATGGTGGCATCGGTTTCAACTATTCCGCACTTTACGTTTAGTGATGAAATAGACTTAACACAGCTTATAGCTTTGCGCAGCTCCTTAAAAGAGCAGTACAAAGCACAAGGCGTAAAGCTCACCATGATGCCATTTTTTGTAAAAGCACTCTCGCTAGCAATGAAAGAGTACCCTGTACTTAATTCAAAAGTGAATGATGATTGCTCAGAGCTTTCCTATTATAACGATCATAATATTGGTATAGCAGTTGATTCAAAAATTGGCTTGTTAGTGCCTAATATTAAGTCGTGCCAGAGTAAGAGCATTGTTGATGTGGCAAGTGATTTAACCCGCTTAACTCATTCTGCGCGAGAAGGGCGTGTTGCACCTGATGATTTAAAAGGTGGGACAATTAGTATCTCTAACATTGGTGCGATTGGCGGCACTATTGCGACCCCTATAATTAATAAACCAGAAGTAGCTATTGTTGCGCTTGGTAAACTGCAGCACTTACCGCGTTTTGACGAAAGTGGGCAGGTTGTGAGTAAAGCGATAATGCAAGTAAGTTGGTCTGGCGATCATCGTGTTATTGATGGCGGCACTATTGCACGCTTTAATAACCTATGGAAATCGTACTTAGAAAATCCTTCGGCAATGATGATGGCAATGAGTTAATAATATAATTGTTTAACTAGGGCGTGTTGATCTTTGATGGTTGAATTTACAGCAGTATGTTTGGTTTTTAGGCAAGCCAGAGCCTATGAAGTTTGGTTACTCCCCATAAATAGGCGATAACGCAGCATAAATGCCAAACATGCGCTGCCCTTCGCGTTTTGCCTAGGGGCGATAAACTCTTTGTTGCTCGGTTTTTACTTAGCCCACTAGGTTACAAACCTCGCGCCGCGATTAAATCGCCCCTAGATTGAACAAATTTCAATCCGCAAAGGTCAACACGCCCTAATAAAAAACCAGCAATTTGCCGGTTTTTTGTTTTAAATGAGTCTGTTTTTATTTAAGATACAAGTGTTACTAAAAAGTAATAAAGTTAACCCCGTTAGGGAATATAAAAAAATAACACTAAGGAAATGTCATGGAACATTATATGAACGCGCTTCGCAGCTACGCGGATTTTTCAGGCCGTAATCGTCGTAAAGCATATTGGATTTTTGTATTATTTAACTTCATTTTTTCGGTAGTTTGTAATGCGATTGATGGTGTACTAGGTACAATGTTCATTGGCACTATTTATAGCTTAGCGCTATTAATTCCTGGCTTAAGTGCTGGCGCACGTCGCCTTCATGATACTGGTCGTTCAGGCTGGTGGCAGTTACTTTGGTTAGTGCCAGTAATTGGTTGGATTGTTTTAATTGTTTTTCTTGCACAAAACTCACATGAAGGTGAGAACGATTATGGCCCAAATCCAAAAGAACTAGCTGCAGAGCCAGCAGCCGTATAAATAAAATAAGTTAACATCCTAAAAGCTCAGCAATAGCTGAGCTTTTTTGTTTATGGTAATTTTAACTTAAAAAGTAAAGGCCATAGCCAACGGCCAAAGCAGGAATAGATGTATACACAGTCGCAATTACAGCCGCTTTAGGTGCCATTGCAATTGCAGGAAATAACGCATCACCATCGTTAGATATTGCATTAGCAGTTAATGCGCTAAATGGAATGATCCCCTGAATATATAACGTAGTAACAATTATTTGCGGACCACAACCGGGTAAAAAACCAATCACCACAGCAATAAGTGGCGCCAAATAAGCATAATGTGCAAACCAGTTTTTTAAATCAAGCCCTGCAATATTTACTAAAATCTCAAACAACATAAACGATGCCACTACCCATGCGGTCACAAAGTGTGTGTCTTGAAGTACTTTAATAATTTTAGAAGGTGGATTATATTCATCGTCTTCTGAGGTTACTTCTTTATAGCTTTCACCTTTAGAAGAATACGCCCATATAGTTACAGTAAATAACGCCATTGCAGCACCAAAAATACTAATACTTGTGCCTGTGTATTTTCCAAATTGATCAAAGTCGACATTAAATGCAATTAAAAAAGCAATAATGAGGCTTGGAATAATAGCGAACATCCAAACGGGTTTGCTTATTTTAATTATACTAGTTGGCAATACTTTAACTTGGTGTTTTTGTTCTTGCTTTGTTGGGCGTAAAAAGTCTTTTGCATGAAGGGCGTTTACTATAACACCACAAAGCGCGCCTACTACTAAGCCAATGGCCATTATGGTTAAACCTTCAGTAGGGCGAGTGGCAAGGAGTAAAAATGCGGCATCTCCCATTGTAGCTGTTAAAACAGCAACAATAGCCCCAAAACTTGCTTGGCCTTTTGTAAACTGGGTAACCACTATTATTGCACCACCACATCCAGGAAGGGCACCTAAAACGGCAGCAAAAAATATTTCTAATACCGGCGATTTAGCACTTAAATAACTAAGCTCTAATTGAGGTAAATGCTCTATGGCGTAGTAATAAATTAATAATGTAGCAGCAACAAATACGCTAACTTGAAAAAAAGCATCGCTTAGTGCTGTTATTGTAATTTCACGAAATGATGGCACAGCTAAGCATACCAGCAAAAAAAGTGGTAATAATAAACGTTTATTTTGGCTAACAAAGCGTTTAGAAGCGGGCGTAATAAATCCTATTTGAGAGAGTAAAATCATACAGTGTTACCAATTAAATAAACTTAGTAACACTGTATATTTTAATTAAATGATAATCAATATCATTTGCATCTATTTAAATCGATTACTCACTTTGAATTTTTCGATAAGTAAACTCAAATAGGGCTACTTACGCTGAAATTCTGAGTTTGCATTCCACGTTGGCCATTGCTCTTGCTCCGAAATATCAAAACCTACTTTATAAAACAATTGTAAGTCTTGAACAGCACCCGATAAATCCCATTCGTCACGGTAACGATCACACGGTTGATGATAACAACCGCGAAGTACTAAACTCATGCGTTTACGGTAATTAGCTGTCACTTCGTCAGCTGCGACTGTGCCGCCACCTGCGTACATGGCTGGAATCCCCATATTAGCAAATGCAAAGTGATCAGAGCGGTAATAGCCACCAGATGATGGTTTAGGATCGCCTGATATTGTTCTGCCTTGCTCTTTAGCTGCAGTTGCTAAAAACTCATCCATTTGTGACTTACCAATACCGACCACATTCATGTCTTTTACTTTGCCTAATAAATTTAAGCTATCCATGTTTATGTTAGCGACTGTTTTATTAGCTGCAATCACTGGGTTAGCTGCATAGTATTTAGAACCTAGTAAGCCTTGCTCTTCAGCAGTTACCGCTAAAAATGTCATTGAGCGGCTAGGATGCTTAGGTAATTTAGTAAAGGCTTCAGCTACTTCAATAAGCCCAGCGGTACCCGTTGCGTTGTCGTGAGCACCGTTGTAAATTTGATCGCCTTTACGTGTTTTATCTGTACCTAAGTGATCCCAATGCGCCGAGTAAATAACATGCTCATCTGGTTGCTCGCTTCCTGGTAACGTAGCGATAAAGTTATACGACACTGATTTTTTAATCGTGTTTTTAACATTAACAGAAGCAGTTAAATCGCCCATATCAACATGGTAAGCACCTTTAGCAGCATTTGTTTTAACGGTATCAAAATCTAGACCTGCTTTAGTAAAAAGCTCTTTTGCTACGTCAGTTGTAATCCAGCCTTCAACGGCTACGCGGTCCATATTGTTGTTTTCTTTTTGAAAACCAAACTGCTCACCGCTCCACGAGTTTTCAACTACTGACCATGGGTATGACGCAGGTGCTGTTTCATGAATAATAATTGCTCCAGCTGCACCTTGTCGACTTGCTTCTTCATATTTGTATGTCCAACGACCGTAATAAGTCATCGCGTCGCCAGTAAATAAAGTAGGGTCTTTTGTTGCAAAGCCCGGATCGTTAACCAGCATTACAACCGTTTTACCTTTAATGTCTAATCCTTCGTAATCATTCCAATTGTATTCAGGTGCATTAACGCCGTAGCCCACAAAAACAAGTTCAGAATTTTCTATGCCTTCTTGTGCGCTAATGCGGCTGCTACCCATAACCATATCTTTTTTATATTGATAGTCTTTACCACCAATACTTAATACCATGTTTGCATCAGCCTCAAGCGACACAAGTGGAACTTCTTGTAAGTAGCTGTCGCCATTACCTGGTTTTAAGCCTAAAGCTTTAAACTGCGCAGTTAAATAATCAAGCGTTAGCTTTTCGCCAGGTGATGAAGGAGCACGGCCACCAAACTCATCCGATGCGAGTACTTTTACATGTATAGCCAATTCATCAGCTTGAATACTGTTATAACCATTTGTTACATCAGTAGGTGTAATACTTGTTGTTGCGCAACCTGCTAAAACAGCAGTAGCGAGGAGTGTGAGAGAGAAATAATGTTTCATGTCAGCTCTTTTTTTGTTTTAAGTTGTGATTAGTATATTAACTTCTATTAAGTAGAACCAGTTTTTGCGGTAAACTTCTCGTAAATTATAGGCATAAATTGTTAAAGGTTTAAATGAAGCGTTTTACTCCCCCCGAGCAGTGGCAAATCAATAGTTTAGAAACAGGTGCATTTGCGCATTTACGTGAGCTATTTAAAGTTAACGAACTAACAGATTGGCCGGCGCCGCAGTGGTTTTCTCCATTTTTAACTGCTATTAATGAGAATAGTATTCCTATTACTTTTGAAGATGATGCAAAGGTAGACTTTGGCGAGCGGTATTACGAGCAAGTAATTTTTGAAACGGGTGTTGTACCTACACGAAGTGAAAATTGGCATGACTTATTTGGTGGGTTTATATGGTGTTTATTTCCAAAAACCAAAGCGTTAATAAACCATAGACATGTGCAAGATATAGCTGAGCATGGACTGCAACAGCGTACTAAGCATCGTAATGCACTAACGCTTTTTGATGAGTGTGGTGTTGTATTAGCTATAAGTGAGAGTAAATGGCAGCAGTGGCTTTGCGATCACCAATGGAAAACTGCATTCGTTGAACACAAACATGAGTGGGGTAAAACAATAAAACCTTTTATGTTTGGTCATGCTAATTATGAAATGCTAACAAAGCCTTATATAGGTTTAACGGGTAAAGCGTTATTTGTTTGTGTACCGAATGAAATATTTTGTAAAGATTTAGTAACTCAATACCAGTACCTTGACCAAGCCCTTTATGAGATGATTGATACAGATAACTGCTTAGCCGATAACAAAAAGCTTTCACCACTGCCTTTATTAGGTGTGCCAGGCTGGCATGACGAAAACAAAGATGACTCTTTTTACAACAATACAGATTATTTTAGAGCGAAACGAAGGATGCGAACATGATAGAAGTTGCTGGGCTTAAAAAGAAATTTAAGCTAACTAAAGATCACAAAAAAAATAAAATAGACGACATCGATCCTCGTGAAGATAAAGACTACTTTCACTCAGTACGAGACGTTAGTTTTAGTTGCGCTAAAGGTGAGGTACTTGGATTGCTCGGCCCAAATGGTGCGGGTAAAACGACGACACTGAGAATGATTTCAACCGCGTTAAAGCCCGATGAAGGCTCAATAACGATTGCCGGAAACGATATTGTAAAAAAACCGCTACTGGGCCGTAAGTCTATTGGATTTTTATCAGGCTCTACGGGTTTGTATGGCCGCTTAACTGTAAAAGAAAACATAGAGTATTTTGCAAAGCTTCATGGCATGAACAAAAGCGATATTGCATCGCGTTGTGATGAGCTATTTACATTGCTAGACATGCACAAATTTGTAGATAAACGGGCAGAAAACCTTTCAACAGGTATGAAGCAAAAAGCAAATATAGCGCGTGCAGTTGTTCATCGCCCAGCAGTTGTGGTACTTGATGAGCCAACAACGGGTCTTGATATAATGACAACACAAACCGTTATTAAATTTATCAAAGGTTTAAAGGCGCAAGGGACGCCTGTTATTTTCTCAACCCATCATCTAGATGAAGTAGCTCTTTTATGTGACCGTGTCGCTGTAATTAACGAAGGTATTAGCTGTTTTGACGGGACAGTAGAAGAGTTTAAACAAGCAGGTAATAGTGATGAGCTTAACCAAGCGTTTATGAATATATTAACGGAGAAACATGATGTTTGAGGTATTTAAAAAGGAATTAAGAGAGTTATTACGCGATAAAAAAACGCTATTATTTGTAGTCGCGCTCCCTGTTGCTATATTTCCGTTATTGTTTGCCGTAATGGCATTTATAAGCTCGCAAGCTGCAATGGACGCTGAGCAAAAAGTAAACACTTACGCGATTATCAACGGTGACTACGCACAAGAGTTTACAGATAAAGTGTTTTATCACAAAAGTTTTGAGCTTTATAAAGGGGATAAAACCTTTAACAATATAGATGAGCTTAAAGCAGGTGTAATCGCTGGCGATATTGATATGGGTATTTATTTACCAAGTCATGCTGTGCAAACATTGGACGATGGAAAACAAAGCCAGTGGCAGGTTGTTTTTAACGATTCAAAATCTATCAACTTTTTATTCGAACGCGTTAAAGAGCTCGCAAAAGAATACAGTGACGTGCTGCAAACTCAAAAGCTAATCAGTTTTGGTATTGAAGAGTCTGTTCAAAAATCTATTATTAATCCAATTGAAGTCATAAAAGTAGATACAGCCGATAAACGTGAAAACCTTGGCGAAAAAATTGGCGGGTTTTTACCTTATTTACTTATTCCATTAGTATTGATGGGGGCAACTTATCCCGCTATTGATTTAGGCGCTGGCGAAAAAGAACGCGGCACGCTAGAAACACTCCTACTTACACCTATTACGCGTACAGAGTTGGTGCTTGGTAAATTTATAACCTTGTTAACTACATCCATTGCCTCCACAACCATAACCGTCTTAAGTATGGGCTGCTGGATAGCATTGGCGCTCGCATTTGCCGATCTTGATTTTATTAAAGCCGCATTTAGTACATTAGCAGTTACCGATTTACTAATGATATTTGTACTATTACTACCTGTTGCAGCTATATTTTCGGCCTTAGCTCTGGCTATATCTATCTATGCTCGCACGTTTAAAGAAGCACAAAATTATATGGCACCACTTAGTATGGGCGTATTTTTCCCGATTATTATTTCAATCATGCCAAATATGGAACTCACTGCTAAAACAGCATTCATTCCTGTTACAAACGTAGCATTAGCAATTAAAGAAATAGTAAAAGGGACTGTTGATTACACATTTGTAGGCTTAATATTTTTAGCCACTGCAATCATTGCTGCTGGACTATTGGCATTTTGTGTTAAGTGGTTTAATAGAGAAGACGTTCTTTTTAGATAAAATTGTTAATTATAAAAAGCACCGCTGTAGTGGTGCTTTTTTGTTTCTAAGCTATTTGTTTCAAAGCAGTTTGTATTAAGTCATTAAATAGTTTAGATTTATGAGCTGAACTACGGATTAAAAAAACAAGGATGGATTCTTGAAAATACCCCTTATTTACTTCTCACTATTGAGCGTAAGCAGCGCTTTCAGCTTGTTAAGTTATACAACTCCGGCAAAAGCAATCCAATCGCCACCACCTGTAGGCACGTGGCAAAACAAAGATGAAGACGGCGATGGTGTGCCTGATGAGCAGGACGATTATCCGTTTGATGCAAACTTAGTTAAAGCGAAGTATTATCAAGAAACGGAGTTAAACGACAATTTAGCCAAAGCAGATAATCTGACTTCAGAGATCCCATACTTTGTTTCAGGTCTAGTGCAGCATACAGCTGATTTAGATTTATTTAAATTCACAACAAATAAGGCTGAGCGTGTATCTGTTGTACTCAATACTACAAACACAATTTTCAGACCAAACATTTTTATCCTCAATTCAGAAGGTTCGTCGGTAGAAAAAATTAAATCAAATTTTACTGCTATTGGAAATATTGGAGCCGCAGCTAATTTTACGCTTCCTACTGCAGATACTTATTACTTAGCTATTACTGATGATGATGCGCGAGGGGATACTGATTTTACATATAAAGCAAAACTCTTTTTTGATGTAGATATAGATTACATAGATGATGGTCTAGAGTCTGCTTTTGGCTTAATTGTTGACGATATAGACTCAGATAGAGATAGAATTTTTGACGGTACAGAATTTTATGTTTATTTAGATGGTAATACATATTCACACGATGTTGACTTGGATGGTATTCCTAATTGGTTGGATGACGATAGTGATGCAGACGGAATACCAGATAAAATAGAAGGCATTTCAGATCAAGATCAAGATGGTTTGGGTAACTTTGTAGATCTTGACTCAGATGGCAATGGCAATGTCGACAAAAATGAAGTTAAGGATATTCTTACTTCTTTTCCCGCAGATACTGACGGTGACAGAGTACCAAATTACGCCGATGTTGATGACGATAACGACGGGTTACTTGATGGAAATGACTCTGAACATTTAAAAATAATTGATTCAACTTTCCCTGGCGAAGCTGATTATAAAGAAATAAGCACTATAAATTATATTTTTAAGGGCCAGTCGTATAATGGGCTTTTTGTAGAGAATGGGACGCACAAAGTAAAGGGTAGAGGACTTGAAACCGAGGGCATACTCGTATTCAAACGAACTAATAATTTACCACCTATCAATAAAAAAGTATCATCATTGCAAGATGTTCCCTTTGTGCTGCCTGAGCATACCCAATCTATGTATTTTTTTGCTAAGGGTAAACGTTCCAACTCAATTAATGTGATTAAATCAAACCGTAACCTTCCATTAATATTAAAACCAGAACTTGATTACTATTCGGTGGGTGACACCGTAAGTCTATCGGGACAACATTTTTCTGATGATACGCTTGTTTTTATTGATAATATAAAAACTAAACCTTCAATTATAAATACCGAAAAGTTGACCTTTGTTGTTCCTGACGGCGTCAGTTCTCAAGCTAAATTAACAGCCAAAACAACTTATGGTACAAGTAATACAGTCACAGTTAAAATTGGTGATGAAGTACTTTTAGATTACAGCCAATTGAACATACCCAATAAGGTATTAGCATCATTATTAGTTGCCTCTCTAAAATCACCGATAAATCAAGAAGAGCAGCTTGGTGATGATTTAAACGTTAATTATATTTTTGGCGGTGATAGTGATGTTGTTATGGCGCTTTATATTGACGAGAACAAAGAGCCCTATGAATTTATTAATACTATGGTTTTTCAATCAGATAAAAATATTTTGATTACGCTAATTCATATAGCAGCATCTTCTGTATGGTATAGCGGTGCTTTAGGTAACAATATAGAACAAATTAATTGGAAAGAAGAGTTTAACGCGCTTAGTTCTAACGAAGACGTTAAAGTATTTGCCAACTTTATTGAAGCAAATTTAAGTAACCCTCGTTATATTGATGATAATTCAGCCAAGTACCGCTCACTTTTAAATAAAGCAATAGCGAGTTCAAAAGACTCAATATCAAACTGATAAGCAGCATCAATAAGTTATTTATTTTCAAACAGTAAAAACCAAAACTTAGTTAAGGATAATTATGAAACTCTATAAATTTTTACCATTTTTTTTATTATCTAACCTTGCTTATGCTGAGTTGGATAAAGATTTAATTACTAAAATGTGCTACGACAATGCTATGAAGATTGTAAATAAGGATTTCGATTCCTATATAGAAGATTTTCATCCAAAGGTTAAAGCTGTAAATAAGGCTAATTCATTTTCATATATGAAAAAGAAGTTTCTAAAAAAAGCAGCTAGATATGATGATTCGATTAAAACAGCTGATTACGAACGTACATTGTTTATGTTGATAGATGAAAAAGATAAAGACTTTTTATTTAACATTGAAACAAAAGTTCAAGTTGAAATTGGGTTTTTAAACATAGAAACAGGAAGTTCCCATTTTCTCTGTGACTATGGCTTAGATAAAGAAACTAATCAGTGGTATAAAACTAGTCTTTAATCAGTTTCTTATATTAAGCACATAGCTTATTGTACAAGAACAATTTAATTGTGTGATTTTCCAACGGCGAGAAAAATAACAATAAAAAAACAATAACATGCTGGAGTTTAATAAAGTACTTAATTTGAGCGCTTAAGATTCTTGGCGAAAATAAAGCCACGTTTAATTTTCATGGTGAATTAGTGGCGGATCATGGTGTAAGTTATGAAGCAAGAACTGTTGGACCTGTAGAGTTTGAATAATCATTGTAAATTGGTTTACTAAATAGCTTTTGGGCGTACCGCAATACACAAAAAAGAAGGAACTTTTAAACGTGAAAGACTCACTCTCGTACTCTATTTACAATAATGTAAAAAACATGCCAGTTTTTGCACATAATGATAATTATAAACTAAAAAATACGGGGCGCTGGCCACAAAAAACAACAAAACAGTGGTTGATATTTTTTGTAATTAATACACTTGTTGCTGTTATTCTTGGGTTAATTGGCATAGACCTTACACCGAACAAGTATCCCACTTATTCATCTCCACAACTGATCCAATCAATAGTTTTAAATTTATTACTCATAAACACAATCCGCTTTGTTATATGGGTTAATAACAGTATTAAATGTGCCAAAGATTTAACCGTAGATAAACACACAGGCAGTGTAGAACCCATTGAATTAACCAAACCGGTTAAAGTAACGGTAAAAATATTTCCGACTAAAAGTACTGATTTTAAAATTATTACCGGGGCAGTAATTGAATACCAGAACAATAAAAAACAGGTTTTTAATCGCTTATCGATATTACAGCTTCCTGAATTTGTAGATTGGTTAAAAGAGAAGCATGGTGTAAGTATTGATTTCAAAACTTCATTAATTACAAAATTCCCACTGTATTTTTTATTGTTAATTACTTTCTTCTTAATGATTTTTTTATTTTTTATCTAATCCGTCAAAGGGGAACTTTGATTTTATAAAAGAGGCTTTATGGACTTTTTGTGTAACAAATTTAGGCGATTTACTAACTCATATAGCGCGGATGAACGCCTTGAGAAAGATAGTAAGGCCGATTTAACAACGTACCCTTTATTAAAAAACTTCACTAAAAAGCAAGTCTACCTACACAGTGTAGTAGCTTACATTGTTGGGTTTTTATTAACCTGTTTTTTTATAAGTGAAGGTAGGGTGTACGATACTAATAATAGGCCTGAATATGTTGTACTTTATTTTATCGGCTTTTACTTTGCTATTTTAATTGCAGTTTTGTTTTTTAAACGTGGCAACAAACAATCAATTATTCTGTATCAAGACTATTTTGAATTTAAAGGCACTGGTAGTGTAAATAAAAAGTTTTACTATCGGGATATTGAAGAGGTAACCGTGGGTAAGTTTGATTACACCATAGTAAAGCGTATTCGTGGAACGGTTAGTCGCCATGAAAATATTAAACTCCCATTTTTTACTCATGCTACATTTTTATTTACTAATAAAGACACGCTGAGTATTAATCGAATAAACCTTTTTATGCTGCCTGAAATAATAGAAGTAATGGTCAAAAGAACAGCTGTTGAAGTATCTTATTTGTTCCCACCTCTTATAAAGGCTATTGCAATTATGTTTGTAGCGCTGTTTTTAACAGTACTTACAAGCATAATAATTATGCAAACATACTTAGCTTAATAAGCGTTAATTGTTACTTTAACTTAGTTAAATTGGCCGTTGGTATTTAGGTCAAAAACCTTAAACTCAATAAGGTAGGCTTAACCTTCCTTTTTTATCATGAAAAGTCATTTGTCGTATTGGTGTATTAATGAGTTATAAATTACAAAAACAAAGCAATGAGCAGCTAATATTTACAGATAATGGCGGAGTCTCAGGGGTTATATTTCACTTTTTGTTAATATGCTTAGGCGCATGGCTAATTTATATTAGTGTTATAGGTATATATGAAACAGGCGAGCTAGTTTGGTCCAGTATAATAATTTTATTGGGTTTGGTGCTGTGCACGCCGGTATTGAAAGTCAATAAAGTAATACTAAGCGCTAAAAATAAAGATATTGTGAGTACACGCTCTTGGCTTGGCTTTGTTACTAAAAAAAAACATATTATTAATTCACAGTTATCTCTGGTTGAAGTAAGTGGCTTTACAACTGGTGAGTTTGAAAAATTTTTTGATACAGAAAAGCCAGTACTAGAGCATTTTTCAATGAAGTTTTTTAGTTATCCAGAGCTCACAATGAACATTGCGACACTTTCAGATATTTTAAAATCAGCTGCTTTTTTAGAGGCGCATTTTGACACTGATTTGGCGCTAGTTGCTGGAAATCGTAGGCATAAATTAAGTATTGATGGTTTAAAAACTAAAAGCACAGAGTCAGCTGATATTCCTAATGACCGTTACTTTAAACAAAGTAACGGTGGTGAGTTAATAATAACTGCCAGACCCGTAACATCCCCGCAATTTTGCTCGCTATTAATGCTAATTTGGTTGTTTACATTATTTACTATTTGGTTTTTATTTAATCATGCAGACCTTGTAGGAGCTCAATATTTACCAGCCGCTCTACAGTCAGTTTTATCAGTAATACTCATTGTGCTTGGGGGGTATTTAAGTACATTAGTTATGGGCCGTAAGCGGTTTAGCGTAAGCAATGGCGCTTTAATAGTTAAAGCTACTGGGGCCAAAAATAATATTATAAAGTTAAACGATGTTTGGGGCGCTGCCAAAGTCGCGCGAAGGACTTACCTGTTAACTAAATCTGGCGCGATTTGTTTAGGTTACAACTTACCAAGAAAATACAGTATCGCCATACATGATTGGTTTGCAAAATCTATCGATACATAGGTGGCTATAGATGTGTAAGCTTGAATGGCTGTATTAATTTAGGTACGATGTCCTAATTAACTAAAAAGAATAAACTTTAGGCAAATAATAAATACTTTAATGGATTAACCAACAAGGATGGATTCTTGAAACTACCCCTTATTTACTTCTCGCTATTGAGCGTAAGCAGCGCTTTTAGCTCGCTAACGTATACATCACACATCCAAGCAAAAACAATCCAATCGCCACCACCTGTAGGCACGTGGCAAAACAAAGATGAAGACGGTGATGGCGTGCTTGATGAGCAGGATGACTATCCGTTTGATGCCGATAAAACCACAATGTCGGTTGTTCAAGAACAAGAGTTTAATAACAACGTTGGCCAAGCAAACCCAGTTGGGAATATACCTTTTAAAGCTGCGGGGGTTATTGATAAAAATGTAGATATAGATGATTTTAAATTTAATATCCCCAGCTTAATGCTATTTGAAGACTTATCAGTGACGTTAATACTTTTTAAAGATAATAAGCGTTTCACACCGTCTTTAACCATCATTAATAATAATGGCGATGTTATTTCTTCTATACCAACAAACATTAAGCACGTTGGTAAAGTCGGTCAAGCTATTACTTTCTCACCTAAGCAAGCGGGTGAATATAATTTAAGTATTACTGATAGAAACAACTTAGGAGCAGATAGCTTTACGTATACAGTACATGCATTTATTGATATTGACAAAGACGCAGTCCCTACAAACAAAGAGCTTGCTTTAGGAATGAACCACCTCGGGCAACATACAGATGATGATAAAATACCAGATGGAAATGAGTACCATATTTATACAGCTAACTTTAGCTATAGTCATGATGTCGACAGTGATGGTACTCCAAACTGGCATGATTTAGACAGTGATGATGATGGCATTACTGATGATATAGAATCAACCTACGATTTAGATGACGATAAAAAACCAGCCTTTGTAGACCTAGATAGTGACAATAATGCAGTTTTAGATTCAGATGAATTAAACTTAGTTGAATTTATCCGTTATGATCTTGATGGTGATGGCATTCCTAATTTTTTAGATACTGACGACGATGGCGACTTTTTGTTTGATGAAAATGATCCGCAGCCACTAGAAAAACTAATTGGTATAAATAACTTATACCCATCAAATACCCCAGTCATTAGCTCTGCAACATATTCTCATAGTGACGAAGCAGTATTTATTAACAAAGTTAGGCCGTTTTTCCCTGCTAATTTAAATGCAGAAAACCTAAAAGGTGATGCGGCACATTTGGTAATGTTAAAAGGGGATGACAAACAGCCAGTCGTTAATTTACCAGTGACGATTACATCAGAGAATAAAATTGAATTTGTTATACCTAATTATCCAAAGGTAGCGTTGGGCGGAGAACCCATTACATTTTTTCTAGCTATAGATGGCTATAAAACCAACAGTATTGATGCCACATTACTGCATCCAAAAACACCACTTATTACAGGCATTCCGACTAGAAATGTAGTCGAAGGCGATAAAGTATTAATAACTGGTGCAAATTTAGAAAGTGGAACTTCATTAGTTTTTGCAGATGGCCCAACAATACAGTTGGATTATATAAATGATACTAATGCTAGTTTTATTGTACCTAGCGATGTTGGTACAGGCTGGTTGAGCTTACAAAATGTATATGGTGAAAGTAACTACTCAAGTATCAAAAAAGAACAAGTTATATCGCTAAAGGTTGTAATGCCTGATTACTTACATATTAAGGGACCTTTTTATGTAGATAATTTAGACGGAGAGTTTTATGGCATTAATGCTTTTAATAACAAACAGGTACAAATAAGCTCAACCACTGATTATATTTCTCTTTATTACAAAGACGGCATTCGATTATTCCAAAGTTACATAGCCGATGATAGCCAAATAGAGCTAAGTGTTGATAGTACGCTTAAATCTTTTGTTTTACGTGCTTTTGTGTATCAAAATAAAGTTGACGACGTGCCGCAATTAAAAAATAAAATAAGTGATTTAGCATCATACAAAGCGTTTAAAGATTGGTACGAAGAAAATTTGCGGAAAGAGTCGCTTGACGCATTTTTAAAAGATGACTCTTATAACATTATTGGGAAGGCCACAGCAGTGGCAGATGATTTATATAAAAAGCTAAAAAGTGAACGTAAAAATAATAATTAAGAGTATATAAAAGGAACGTTATGTTAAAAAAAACAATGTGTGTATTGCTCTGTTCATTAGTTTTGCAAGGGTGTGTAGACTCATATTCAGTTAATGATGTTATTGAAGGTTCTGTCGAACTAAATCCCGATATTGGACTGTTAAATTATAAAGTCAGTGTTGAAGGTCTAGAGCGTGGTTGTTATATATACCTCTCTAAACCAGGTAACGACTTTTGGCATGTAGAAGATCAACAAAAAATGTTACAGGGAGTTTCTTGTTTTAATAATAAACGAAAGTTATTTGCTCAAGCACCTGACGTTAGTAGTTTTACTTGGACAGAGGCTGATGGTGGATTTAATTTTACTATGGATGCCACAGCAATCAGTGTAGATGAGGAAAAGCTTAATATTTACACAACGTCCTCCATATTTGTTCCGTTAACAAAGGATTTGAAATGAAATCACAATTAATAGCGCTTTCTAGCATCATATTTTTAAGCACAGCAGCTTTTGCTGATGAATCTAACGTAAATTTTCCTGCCAAGGATAATCAAGATCCATTATTTATAAAAAAATGCGAAGAGTTTAGACAAGCAAAAGCGGATAAAAACATTGATACTTTGATGTCTTTTGTACCAAAGCATTTTAAAGATACGGAAGACGAAAAAAAACGAGCTATTGCATATTTGAGTAAAGAAGCTGAGAAGTTTCAGGAGTATGCACAAGATCCTAATTTTGAGATTAGCTCTATTAAAATATCTACTAAAGCACCTAAAAAAAATGCATCCGTTAGGATTGAAGCTAAATCAGGTGATAAACGTAGTTACTCTTCGGGTTGCGCTTTTGAAAAAACAAAAGCTGACGGTTGGATAATCATTGTTGCGTCTAGTTAATTAGCTTTTCGACTACTTTAAGTATTTATATATTATGAGAGTATGTAACTAAGCATACTTTTTTATTCAAAGAGGGAATTTTGGCTAATTCAATTATATTAAAATCACTATTAGAAACGATTAAATGGCTATTCATTTGGCTAACTGTAGCAGGCCTTGTACTAGGTGTTTTAAGCCAAGGCTTTATTTTTGATACAAGCGATGGGCTTGACGTTTTATTAATTATTGTGCTTTTGATGTTTCAACATCGGTTAAAGTCTGATGAACACAATAATCAAATAGATATAAAGTTGGGGGCTTATTTTTTTAAGAAAGAAATCTTTACGTATAGTCACCACTCCATTGATACAAACAGTATAAACACAATATCGTTTAGAGCAGATAAAGCTGTAAATATCATAGATATCAATTACACCTCAGCACAAGGCAAATTGAGCACTTATACGTTTAGGTGTTTCAAGCAAGACAAACAAGCGCAGCTATTAGTGAATAAGCTTTCAACCGTTGAGCGCGTTTATACTGCTAAACGTGAAGAGGCCGAGGCTGAAAAAACAAACTCAGCAACAGTAAACAAATTTTCAAAAATATTCCCACAAAATACTATTTTAGGTAATGCTGAGGCTAAAAATAATATTCCTATACTTAGATGCGCGCTACCACTCCCTGATAGTAAGAAAAACTTAGTTCATTTCATTGTTGTGTGTTTTGCTTTGCTTTCGCTATTTATTGCGTTCTCATCACAAAACTGGAAACCTTCTTTTGCATTTTTAGTAATAACTTATGCAAGTTATTACTTCGCTAGGGTTATTGTTTGTAATAAATACTATTTTATAAAAACAGCGCCCTTAAGCTCCATTATCATAAACGATGATGAGCTTTATTTACCTGCATTATTATTTACCGATCAAAAACCGCGTACATTAACTAAGCAGGATATTATTAGCATTGAGGCTAAGTGGAATTACGATTACGACTCAGTTGAAGGAGCAATTGGAAGAACAACTAAAAGGTCGCATTTAATCTCACTAGTATTTAATACAACAAAGGGGCAGAGTATCCCACTGTCTCATTGGAGTGTTGATAGTAAAACACTTGTGTTTTCATTATTAAAATATAAATATCCAGTATCGTTAGACAGAACAAGCCAAATGGTTTACCCATTTAAACTTCACGTAGGGCTATTCGTTTTTTTGTTTATACTCATTATACTTGTTATGAGCCTGCCAAAAATTATATCTACTTAATGATAGGTACTTTTGTATAGGCGCTGATTACAGTTCAATGCAGCGTGGTCACGCCGTTTTTAGGTTGCTAACTTTTAAGGATAAAGTTTTGAAAAATATATTTAAATTTATAGTCGTTCTTACCGCAAGTTTGTGTGGTTATGCACACGCACAAAATAACCTAACACTTAATTATCAAGTCACTAAAGAGTTAAATCATTTTGCATACATTAAAATAAAAGTCACCGATAAATACCTCCGTACAGACTATGTTTTGCCAAATAAAACCTTTACAGAAATGACTATTAAAGATGATGGTCAATATATTTTAGATCATCAAAAAAATATCGCATACAGATTAGATTATGCTTTAAATAAAGAAAATAGTGATAAAGCTTTTACTGATATGATGAAACACGCGCCAGGGTTTACTAAAGAACAAATTTATGAAATGAGCTTAGATCCTAAAAACGACCCTAATAATTATATCGCTTACGAAAATGAAGGAGAAAACATATTTATAGGGTATTTTGATGATGAAAAAATCCAAACAGTAAAAACGAGCTCATTCCCAAACCAATTTCTATCATCTGCTGAATATACTTGGCTTTTAAAACGAGCACGAGAAGATACTTATTTTGGAAAAACGTTTGTTGGTTTTTTAGATGTGCCTTTAATAGATTTTATGCGTAAATTTAAGTACGAAACAAATCAAATACCGACAGAAATATCATTGCATAATGAAGGCAAAGCTGTTTTTTTAAAGACTGTTAGTAACAGTGAAATAGATGAAAGCGAAGTTGAAATAGAGCCTCAGTTTATGATTAAAGACATAACTAATGAATCGGTTCAATTTTTGAAGAATTTAGAGAGTATTGCTAGGGAACAAGGAGTAATAGAATGAAAAAAACCACAAAAAAACTTATTAGATTAATGGCTGCGTCACTTATTGGTTTAATGCTTTTGAGTTATGGGCTCTTAGCAATGACTCTTGATACTGAGTCTAATCCAATAATCAACTATATCTGTATAGGAGGAGGGTTTATTTTCTGCATGGTTATAGTCATATTTGTTGTGAAAGAAGGTCTGAACAATCAGAGCATTCCTAAATAGTCCTTTAGGTCCAACGTTTGTTAATTTGAATTAACCTTTTGCAAATGCAGCTTTTTAGGTAGTACATTAGTACTTAATTATGTAAAAACATTAGAATTAATAAGGATAACTGATTAGTTAGATGGTCCAATTATTCCTATAATGCTCTATACTAATAACAATAAAAATTTATGGTGAAGGTAAATGTTAAAAAGAAATATTTTGTTGAATGTAACAAAAAATAATAAATTAATGCTCGTTGCAACAACAATATTTGTTCTTATAGCTTTGCCTTCTCTATACATGTTCGATCAAAAAGTAAGAAGTGATGTTTATAATTCAGCTCAAATAGAATTAAAGCGTGAACTTGAAACAAAGAGCTATTCATTAAAAAAACATCTTAAAGACAGTGTTACCGCCATTCGTTTTTTAGATGCTACACCACCAATACAAGGCATTACCCGCGCTAAAGAAAATAAACTAATTGATCCTGTTCTCGGTACGCCAATAGATGTTTGGCAAGAGCGCTTAGCAAGTATTTTTACTGGTTTTATGCAGACCGATGACAGTATTTTGCAAGCTCGCTATATTATGCTCGAAGATGGTGGGCAAGAGATTGTTAGAGTTGACCGAAATCAACTTGGAGAGATTAATCGACTGCAAGGTCTGCAATTACAAAAAAAAGGTCAACGCGATTACATAATCAAAGCAAGCATGCTTGATAAGAAAAGTGTCTATATTTCTCCAATTAACTACAACCGTGAAAATGGACAGATACAAGAACCTTATATAAGCACTTTTCGTGTTGCTAAGCCTGTTTTTGATGAAAATAATAAAATATTTGCAATATTAGTTACTAATTACTTCGCGGATAAATTACTTGAAGATTTAACAGTTGAATCTCCACAAGGGACGCAGATTTACCTTATGAATAATGAAGGTGAATTTTTATATCATCCAAACCCTCAACTTCGATTCCGTTTTGAATTTAATAAAACTAAAACATGGTCTGAAGAATTCTCTACTGCAACCACCATGACAGAGCAAGGCACTTTACCAATAAGTAATTATCCAGTGGCTTACACTTTAAAAAAACGAATTTCGATTGAGGGTGATATAGCCATGCTACCTTTAGAGCTTGGTGTAAGTGTTGATACAAAAACATTGTTTGCAAAGGTGAATGAGAGACGTCAAAACTTTATTGCAATGTTAGTGGTATTTTTTAGCATATTTTTAGTTATTGCTTTTTTATACCAACGTTTTATAAACCGTAAGCTGTTAATTAATTCTCTAAAAGAGCAAAACAATAAAGTAATAGAAAATTCTTTGGATGCTATTTTTACAATTGAGCAAAACGGCGAAATTGTTCACTTTAATAATACCGCTAAAGAGGTTTTTGGTAGTTCAATTACAGGCACTAATCCTGATTTTGTCTCGCTGTTTAATTTAAACAACGCAGACACTAATTGTATTCAAGAGACTATTACAAACGGTTCAAAAATGCCGTTTGAAGCTATCTACACAGATGGTTATGGCAACAAACAATACTTTTCTATCACGCTTAGTAGTATTTTTGACGTATATACTAACCGTTATCAGGTAGCGGCTATTTTAAGAAATATTAGCTCATTAAAAAATACGCAATCAGAGCTCGAAGCGTTAAACAGTACTCTGGAGCTAAAGGTTTCACAAAGGACCATTGAACTAGAACGTGCAATTGACCAAGCATTAGCAGCAAGCCATGCAAAAAGTGACTTTGTAGCAAATATCTCTCACGAAATACGCACACCGATGAATGGCGTTTTGGGTATGCTTGAAATGCTCAAAGAAGATGGCTTAACCGAACAACAATACCATTATTTAAAACTAGCAAATAGCAGTGCTAATTCACTAATGAATTTGATAAACGATATCCTTGATTTTTCTAAAATAGAAGCTGGTAAGCTTGATATTGATAATCATACATTTGATGTTGTTACAGTATGTAGCGATATGATTAGCTCTTTAGCGTTACAAGGGCAACGAAAGGGTCTTGAAGTATTTTTAGATACTAAAGATGTAGTAGACAGAATGGTTATTGGCGACAGCCATCGACTTAAACAAATTTTAATTAACCTAGTTAATAATGCGTTTAAATTTACTCATAGAGGTGAAGTAAGTTTAACTGTTGGCTCTAAGTACATTACTGACTCAAAGTTATTAATGAGCTTTACAATAAAAGATACCGGAATTGGTATAGCGCCTGAAAACATAGACAAACTATTTGAAGTATTTACACAAGAAGATTCAAGTACGACCCGCCATTTTGGTGGTACAGGCTTAGGTTTATCTATATGTAAAAAACTTGCTCAGTTAATGGGTGGTAATATTACGGTTATAAGTAAAAAGGGCGCGGGTAGTACCTTTACCGCAACGGTTGAGCTACATGTAGCACAAGAGAAAAAACTAAACACAGGTATTGAGCTTGCTACAAGTATTAACGTAGCGGCATTAATAGCGCGCGATAACGTTTACAAAAACGTGTGCGACTTATTGTTATTAACCTGCAAAGTAAAAGCAGAAAACATTGTACGACTTGACTATTTTAGTGAGCACAAAGAGTTTGAAGCTGATTTATTATTAATTGATGATGAGCATCCTCAAATTGATGCGTTAATTGATTACTGTAAACAGTTTAATAAAAAGTATGTTTTAATTTTACGAGATATGGTGACAGATAAGCCAATCAAAACGGTATTACCTGAAGGCAGCCATATTTTAAATAAACCACTCACTCAAGATCAATTTAGCTATAAGTTAGCCAGCTTATTTGGTGCTAGTAGTGACTGTATTATAGCGCCACCTAAAGGCTTGGAAGAGGAACAAGTAGAGCCTGACCTATCTGCGTATCATGTATTATTAGTTGACGATAATATGATAAACATTGAAGTAGCTAAGGCAATATTAAAACGTACTAAAGTAAAAATCACTTGTGCGTCAGACGGTATAGAAGCCTTAGAAGCACTGAGAGAAAACGAAGAGCAAGCTTTTGATGTTATATTAATGGATTGCCAAATGCCCAATTTAAATGGCTACGATACCACAAGTGAAATTAGAAATAGTAAGGCAGGGGTAGATTATACTCACATACCGATTATCGCTATGACAGCGAGTGCGATGGAAGGTGATAGAGAGCGTTGTTTAGCTGCTGGAATGAACGACTACATTACTAAACCAATTAAACCACAAACTTTAAAAGACAAGCTAATTACTTGGTTAAGTTAATCGTTTTGAAAATCAGCTGCTAAGCAGCTGATTTTTTTGGTTTGGTATTTGTTGACGTATTTAAAGGCGTGTTAAGAATAGCTATGTCTGCGCTATCGAGTATAAATTGTGTATCTGACCAATGTAGTAATTCTATCTTTCCATCTTGCTGCTCTACAAGCGCAGTACAGCTCTCAATCCAATCACCATCGTTACAGTACATAATACCGTCATCCACTTTAATTTTGGGATGGTGAATGTGTCCACAAATAATACCGTCTACGTTTTGTTTTTTAGCTTCATGAACTGCGGCATCTTCAAAGGCACTAATCGCTTCTCGAGCTTTGTGTACCCGAGCTTTTATCCACGATGCAAGCGAGTAGTAGTTACCACCAAATATTTTACGTATACGATTGGTCCAGCGATTTAAAAATAATAAAAAGTCGTATCCTGCATCCCCCGCAATACTAACAAGTTTGTTATAACGAGTCGCTGAATCAAAGTCGTCGCCGTGTATAAGTAAAAACCGTTTATTAGCTTTAGTGGTGTGAATAAACTGCTGGTGGATTTCAACACCAAATAATGTTTGATTTATATAGTTTCTAAACGCTTCATCATGATTACCGGGAATATAAATGACACGTGTACCGCTAGCTGCTTTTGTTTGTATGCAGTTTAATACTTCATAATGAGAAGGGTGCCAATAAAACTGTCGCTTCATTGACCATAAGTCAATAATATCACCCACTAAATAAAGTGTGTCAGATTCTACCGAGTTTAAAAAATCAAGTAAGTAATCAGCTTTACAATCTTTGTAACCTAAATGAACATCAGATATCCAAATGGCTGGATAATGTTGTTTTTTACGCAGTTGATTGTTTGTCATGCCCGTCATCCATAGTGTAATAATTAAACACTGTAGATAAATCTAATGACACTTATGAGACACTTTAGCGAAGCCTCCATGACAATTTATACCAAGGCACGTAATTAAAAGATTTCTATAAAGCTACGAAAGGTGAGTCTTTGAGCAGCTATTATTACGCATAAAAAAGGCCGCATTTTAAATGCGGCCTTTTAGTTTATTTTGAGCGTGCGTGTTATTAACCTTTAACAGCCGCTTTAATTGCATCAATTGCTGTATCAATATCAATCATTAGCTTTTCACCGGTGCGGCGGTTTTTAAGCTCAACTTTATTCTCGTCAAGGTTACGCTCACCAATTACAAGCGTGTAAGGTACACCAATTAGCTCCATGTCATTAAACATAACACCAGGGCGTTCTTTACGGTCATCAAATAACACATCAAGACCTGCATCTTTTAAACCCTGGTAAAGGTTATTTGCAATATCAGGAATACGATGCGATTTGTGCATGTTCATTGGAACAATCGCTAAATCGAATGGCGCGATTGATTTTGGCCAAATGATCCCGTATTGATCGTTGTTTTGTTCAATAGCAGCTGCAACAATACGTGAAACACCAATACCGTAACAACCCATGGTCATGGTTTGGTTTTTACCACCTTCGTTTAATACTCCCGCTTTCATTGCTTCTGAGTATTTAGTGCCAAGTTGGAATATATGACCTACTTCAATACCGCGTTTTATTTGTAAAACGCCTTGGCCACATGGGCTCATATCGCCTTCAACAATATTACGAATATCAGCAACTTCGTAATCAGTTACGTCACGATCCCAGTTAATACCACTGTAATGCTCGTCGTCTTTATTAGCACCGGCAACAAAATCAGCAAGGATATTAGCGGCTCTATCAACAATAATAGGCATAGATAAGCCCACAGGGCCTAATGAACCAGGTTTTGCACCAATAGCAGCAACAATATCTGCCTCTGTTGCCATTTCAAGCGGAGAGTCTACTAATGGGTGCTTTTCAGCTTTTAATTCATTTAAATCATGATCGCCACGAAGTACAAGCGCCACTAAACCACGTACATCGTTTTCATCAGGTGCACCGTAAACAATTAAGGTTTTAACACCACGATGAGGTTTTACACCGTAATGCTTTTTAAGCTCATTAATTGTTTTAGCGTCAGGAGTAGGGAATGCTTTTAACTCTTTACTTGCTTCTGGGCGTGGATCGTTTGGCGCTAGTGCTTCTGCTTTTTCAATATTAGCTGCGTAATCACTGCCATCACTAAATGCAATGGCATCTTCGCCCGACTCAGCAAGTACATGAAACTCGTGCGATAGGCTACCACCAATAGACCCAGTATCAGCAAGTACAGGGCGGTAATCAAGGCCTAAACGCTCAAAAATGTTACAGTATGCTTTATGCATTGCTTGATAAGTCGCATCTAAACATTCTTCACTTAAGTGAAAAGAGTAGGCATCTTTCATTGTAAATTCACGAGCTCGCATCACACCAAAGCGAGGGCGGCGTTCGTCGCGTACTTTAGTTTGTACTTGATATAAAGTAACTGGTAACTGCTTGTAGCTGCTTATTTCTTTACGTACGAAATCAGTTATTACTTCTTCGTGTGTTGGACCAAGTGCAAACGTACGGTTATGACGGTCTGTGAAGCGCATAAGCTCAGGACCAAATTCATTCCAACGGCCAGACTCTTCCCACAAATCAGCGGGTTGAATTACAGGCATTAGCATTTCAATAGCACCTGCTTTGTCCATCTCTTCGCGTACAATGTTTTCTACTTTACGTAGCACACGTAAACCAGAGGGTAACCAAGTGTATAAACCCGAAGCGACGCGACGGATCATACCGGCTCTAAGCATTAACTGATGCGATACGATTTCAGCATCTGATGGCGTTTCTTTAAGTGTTGCGAGTATATATTGGCTTGTACGCATGTTTTTTCCGAAATAGAGTAATTATGTTCTTTTAATAGAGCTTAAGTTTAACAGCGGATGCTTTTACACTAAAGCGCTAAGTGAGTTATTTAGTTTTTTTCTATGTTTGTTACTACGTTATGCTCGCCATTGACTTGCCAGCGAATATTATAATTGTACAAAGTCATACCATAGCTTTGCTCGCCGTCTTTTTGTTTTTTATAGGCAGGGCGGGGATCTTGTTTTAAAACATTAGCTATAAAATCATGTAAATCTGGGTATTGTGTTTGCGCATTAACAAACTCAATTGCCTGAGGGCTAAATTCAACCGTCATTTGTGTTTCTGGGCGTGTATCTGCAAAGCCAGCACTGGCGTCAAGCATTGCATCTGAATAGGGTAAGTACGGTTTAATATCGATAATGGGTGTGCCATCAAGTAAATCAATGCCAGCGAGTAATAAACTAAGTTGTCCGTTTTTATATTCAATACCTTCAAGTTTTACTGCGCTCATACCAATCGCGTTTGGTCTAAATGTAGCCCGGGTAGCAAATACACCTTTTCGCTCATTCCCACCTAAACGAGGTGGGCGCACCATAGCAGAATAACCTTTATCGGCCGTTTCATGAAAACGAAATAACAACCAAATATGAGTAAATTCATCTAAACCACGTATAAACTCTTCGCGATTAAAATCAGGTGCAAAAATAAGTTTTGCCTTAGCTTGTGGCACTAAACGAGGCTGCCTAGGTATTGCAAACTTTTGTTTATAAGGAGATTCAATGTGGCCAATAGCCGAAATGGTATAATCGCTCATAGTACTCGGGTACAAATAAAATAGAGCGCTATTCTACCTGCATTTAGTATTTATGGCATTAGTGTAAGTAAGTTTATTGCGTATACCAATTTTATTAAAAATATGATTATTCAAGCGCATTAAATAGCGCACTTACTTCGTTAAAAATTATTCATATAGACCATCTAGTTTAAAATCAATTATTAGACTGAGTGGTTTATATTTTGTATTAATATATTTAAAAAGGACCTAAAACAAAAAAGGGCAAGCTAATAAGCTTACCCTTTTCAAACATGTTAAAGATTAATTAAAACATGTATTGAACTGATACAGATGCTACATCCATGTCTGGATCAATATCGTCATCAAGTTTGTAGCGTTCGTACTCTAAACGAAACTGTACATTTGTTGTAAGTGCGTATTCAATACCCGCACCGTAAAATGCATCACCACCATCTGTAGAAGCTGTTACACCACCTACTGGTAAATCTTGTGTGTAATCTGCATCCCACTCAAGCCAACCGCCTTTTGCATATACAGAAAAGCTCTCTGTTATTGGGTAGCCCAAACGTGCGGCAAGCGATACGCCATCAATTTCAGCTTTGCTGTCTATATCACTTACTTCATCAAAGTTTTGATAAGCAAGTTCTAAGCTTAGGTATTCGTTAAACTGAGTACCAATATAGCCTTTAAGCATTTGTGCATCGTCGTCAAAGTCAGTGTCGTTGTCACTGTCTTCAAATTCAAAAGAATATTGACCGTAACCGATACCAGTATAAATACGTGGAGAATCGAAATCAGAAATGTCAGCGTGTGCTGCAGAGTTAAAACCCAGTGTTGCTAGTGCAATAGCTGAAAGAGAAAGTGTTTTAATCATTGAATAGCTCCTTTACAAAAAATAATCAAATGCTTGATTTCATTAATCAAACTTCAATTATCTACTTGCAGCGAGCGTGCCAATATTAAAATGGATTAAAAACACGCCACAATTAGTTCTTTTGTATTGGTTTTTGCATTGTTTAGCGTGTTTTATAATCAAAGTGAACTTTTGTGTAATCGTGTACTCTAAAATAAGTTGTATGTTTTACAAAGTATAATGAGTTTTTTACATAGCCTTACTTTATTCAAATTACTAATTAGACTTCGTGAAGTAAGTTTTCTGTTTCAATTGCTATTTCTTTCATTTTTATAGCGTAATTTTCTAATTTAATGTCTTCATCTGTCACTGCTTTAAACGAAGGCACTTCTATTGGGTAGCCCGTTTCATCCATTGCAATAAAGCTGATAACACAATGGTTTGTTTCAACCATATTTTGCGTTTTTGGATCGCCACACCTAACTTGAATAAATATTTGCATGCTACTTCTACCCGTATGGGCAATTTTAGCTTCTACTTCGACTATTTGACCCACTAAAATAGGGCGTCTAAATTTAACACCCGCAACCGAAACAGTTACGCAGTAATGACCACTCCAACCTGCAGCGCACGCATAACCTGCTTGGTCAATCCACTTCATGACGGCCCCACCATGAACTTTACCACCAAAATTAACATCAGTAGGCTCTGCTAAAAAACGAAAAATAACTTTTGACGACGGCATAAATAACACTCTTATTATTAAAACTACTATTAGCATAACGTAAAAAAGGGGCCGAAGCCCCTGCAATTTAGGATATGTTTATAATTTATATGTAAAAAACGTAGTTATATAGCTATACAGCGCATAATTTAGTTACATATTAGGATAGTTTGGCCCACCTGCACCTTCAGGTGTTACCCATGTAATGTTTTGGCTTGGATCTTTAATATCGCAGGTTTTACAGTGCACACAGTTTTGGGCATTAATAACAAACTCTTTATTGCCTGCAATTTCTTGTACTTCGTAAACGCCTGCTGGGCAATAACGTTGTGCGGGTTCATCAAATTTGACTAAATTTACATTAATAGGAATTGACGCATCTTTAAGCTTTAAATGACACGGCTGTGATTCTTCGTGGTTAGTATTTGATAAAAATACACTTGAGAGTTTATCAAAGCTAAGGTGTCCATCTGGTTTTGGATATGCAATTTTGTCAGCGGCGTTAGCATCAACAAGGGTAGAGTGATCGGGCGTATTATCTTTAAACGTAAAGGGTAAAGCGCCATTAAAGATGTTTAGATCAAGCGTATTGTACGCACCACCTAAAAATTTACCGAGTTTGTGCATAGCAGGGCCAAAGTTACGAGATTGATATAGCTCTTTATATGCCCACGATTGCTCAAACGCAGTTTGATAATGAGTTAAATCGGTATTTGCTAACTCATTTTGCAATGCTTCAAAAATAACCTCAGCGGCAATCATTCCCGATTTCATTGCAGTGTGATTACCTTTAATTTTTGCAAAATTAAGAGTGCCTGCATCACACCCTACAAGTAAACCACCAGCAAAATGCATTTTTGGTAATGAATGCAAGCCACCTTTAGCAATAGCACGCGCACCGTAAGCAATACGTTCAGCGCCTTCAAGTACGTTTTTAAATACTGGATGGTGCTTCATTCGCTGAAACTCATCAAACGGGCTCAAATGTGGGTTTGAGTAATTTAAATCAACAATTAAACCAACAACAACTTGATTGTTTTCACTGTGATACATAAATGCACCACCATTAGTATCGCCGCTAAGTGGCCAACCTGTACCATGAACTACCTTGCCAAGCTCATGTTTACTTTCATCTATTTGCCAGATTTCTTTAAAGCCTAAACCGTAATGCTGCGGCGATGAATCTGCATCAAGTGCAAACTCATTGATTAGTTGTTTACCTAAATGACCTCGGCAACCTTCGGCAAAAATAGTGTATTTTGCACGAAGCTCCATGCCTGGCATGTAACCGTCTTTTTCATTACCATCTTTGTCTACACCCATATCGCCAGTAATAATGCCTTTTACTGCTTCATCTTCAATTATTAAAGAGTGTGCGCTAAATCCTGGAAATATCTCTACGCCTAAGCTTTCAGCTTGCTCTGCAAGCCATCGACATACATTGCCCATAGATACAATGAAGTTACCATCATTATGAAATGTTTTTGGTGTAGCAAAGTGGGGGATTGATGTCGCTTTTTGCTCGTTATTAAACCAATAAATTTCATCATTAGTTACTTTGGTTGTAACCGGTGCGCCAAGCTCTTGCCAATTAGGTAGTAGTTCATCCAAAGCTCTGGTTTCAAAAACAGCACCAGAGAGTACATGTGCACCTACTTCAGAACCTTTTTCGACTACGCAAATCATGCACTCTTGTTGTTTTTCTTGTGCTAATTGCGCGAGTTTAATTGCACTTGAAAGCCCAGCAGGGCCTGCACCAACAATTACTACATCAAATTCCATGGTTTCACGTTCGACCATAATAACCTCTTTATCTATGACGGACTTATTTGAATGTTTACTACGCATTTAAATAAGGTGTACAGCCTATTTATAACCTTGCAAATTAAACGTTACAGACTGTGAATAGTTAAAGGTTATTTTAGGTTGACGTTTACGTCAACAGGAAGTAGTCTAATTTCATAAAATAAATAGGTTGACGTGCACGTTACCTTGTAGGTTTAAATAATTATGGAGTTCCTATGAAAGTTCTCGTACCAATAAAAAGAGTGATTGATTACAACGTAAAAGCACGCGTTAAAAGTGATAACAGCGACGTTGATTTAACCAACGTTAAAATGGCAATGAACCCGTTTTGTGAGATTGCTATAGAAGAAGCAATTCGCCTTAAAGAAGCCGGTACCGCCACTGAAGTGGTTGCCGTAACTATTGGTCCAAAAGCATCACAAGAACAATTACGCACAGCATTAGCATTGGGCGCTGACAAATCCATTCACATCGAAACCGATGAAAAGCTCGAGTCACTTCATATTGCAAAACTACTCGCTAAAATTGTAGAGCAAGAAACGCCTGAACTTGTCATTTTAGGTAAGCAGTCAATTGACTCAGATAATAATCAAACAGGTCAAATGCTTGCTGCATTAACTAATCGCGGGCAGGGTACATTTGCATCAAAAGTAGTTATTGAAAATGGCAAAGTAAACGTAACACGCGAAGTTGATGGCGGGCTGCAAACGGTAGCACTTAATTTACCGGCAGTTGTTACAACTGATTTACGCTTAAATGAGCCTCGCTATGCATCACTGCCAAATATTATGAAAGCCAAACGTAAGCCGCTTGAAGTAATAGCAGCAGATTCGCTTGGTGTTGATTTAACACCGCGTATGCAATTAATAAGTGTAGAAGAGCCAGCTAAACGCACCGCAGGAATTATTGTAGAAGACGTAGCGCAGCTTGTAGAAAAATTAAAAACAGAGGCAAAGGTGATTTAAATGAAAACACTCGTAATTGCAGAGCACGACAACGGTGCCTTAAAACCAGAAACCTCAAAAACTATTAACGCCGCAGTAAAAATGGGTTTTCCTATTGATGTACTAATTGCAGGTAACAACTTAAGCGCAATGAGCTCACAAGTGGCCAGCATTGATGGCGTAGCTAATGTTTTAGTTGCTGATAATAGCGTTTATGAACATCAGTTAGCTGAGAGCATGAGCGATTTAGTTTTATCGCTTAGCGATGACTACAGCCACATTGTTGCAAGTGCAACGACAACAGGCAAAAACTTTATGCCACGCGTTGCCGCGCTATTAGATGTTGCGCAAATTTCTGAAATTATCGCAGTAGTGGACACAGATACATTTAAACGACCTATTTATGCAGGTAATGCAATCGCCACGGTTAAATCACTCGACAGTAAAAAAGTAATTACCGTACGTGCCAGTAGCTTTGATTTACAAGGTGAGCAATCAGCTGTTGCTATAACAAATGTAGATACAGTATCAGATTCGCAGTTAAGCAGCTTTGTAAGTGTTGAACAAACAGAATCAGAACGCCCTGAGCTCACGGCTGCCACTGTCGTTATATCGGGTGGTCGCGGTATGCAAAACGGCGAAAACTTTGCATTACTTAATGGTATTGCCGATAAACTAGGTGCAGCTATTGGTGCATCGCGTGCAGCTGTTGATGCAGGCTTTGTACCTAACGACATGCAAGTAGGGCAAACAGGTAAAATTGTAGCGCCTAATTTATACATTGCAGTAGGTATTAGCGGTGCTATTCAGCATTTAGCGGGTATGAAAGACTCAAAAGTAATCGTCGCGATTAATAAAGACCCTGACGCACCTATTTTTCAGGTAGCTGACTACGGTTTAGTGGCAGATTTATTTGAAGTACTGCCACAGTTAGAGAGTGCTTTATAGTCTTTAACTAAACAAACTTATTCTGGTTGAAAGCCGTGGTGCTCTTTGAGTGCTGCGGCTTTTTTATTCGGTAAATTAAAGACACAAAAAAACCAGCCAATTGGCTGGTTTTTAGTATTTATAAACGGCTAACTTAGTATTAGTAAGTTGCGCTGCCTTTAGTACGAGGGAAGGCAATAACGTCACGTACGTTGCCCATACCTGTTACATAAGCAACTAAGCGTTCAAAGCCTAAACCAAAGCCTGAATGTGGCACGCTACCGTATTTACGTAAATCGCGGTACCAGCTGTAATCTTCTTTGTTTAAGCCCATTTCTTCTAAGCGTGCATCAAGCACATCAAGGCGTTCCTCACGTTGTGAACCACCAATGATCTCACCAATACCAGGTGCTACAACGTCCATTGCGGCAACGGTTTTACCGTCTTCGTTTTGGCGCATGTAGAATGCTTTAATATCACGTGGGTAGTTTTTAATAACTACCGGTGCTTTAAAGTGCTCTTCAGCTAAGTAACGCTCGTGCTCAGACTGTAAATCTACGCCCCATTCAACAGCGTACTCAAACTTTTTGCCACAGTTTTTAAGGATTTCTACAGCGTCTGTGTAGTCAACTTGTGCAAAGTCTTTATCTACAAATTCTTCTAAACGCGTAATTGCGGTTTTTTCTACACGTTGTGCAAAAAATTCCATGTCATCACGGCGCTCTTCAAGTACGGCTTTAAACACATACTTAAGCATGTTTTCAGCAAGTTTTGCTATGTCTTCTAAATCTGCAAACGCTACTTCAGGCTCTACCATCCAAAATTCTGCAAGGTGTCGAGATGTATTTGAATTCTCTGCGCGGAATGTAGGGCCAAATGTATAAATTTTTGACATTGCAGACGCGTAAGTTTCGCCATTTAACTGACCAGATACAGTAAGGAATGCTTCTTTACCGAAGAAATCTTCGCTGTAATCAACTTCGCCTTTGTCTGTAAGTGGTAAGTTTTGCATATCAAGCGTTGATACACGGAACATTTCGCCAGCACCTTCACAGTCACTTGCCGTAATGATTGGCGTGCTGATCCAGTAAAAGCCTTGCTCGTGGTAAAAACGGTGAATAGCTTGTGCTAAACAGTTGCGTACACGAGTTACCGCGCCAATCATATTTGTACGAGGGCGAAGGTGAGCGTGCTCACGTAAGTACTCAATGCTGTGGCGTTTTGCCGACATTGGGTATGAATCTGGGTTCTCTACCCAACCTAATACAGTCACTGAGTTAGCTTGAATTTCGTAAGATTGACCTTGGCCAGCAGATTGAACTAAAACACCAGTAACCGACACAGAACAACCGGCTGTTAAGCTAGTAACTTCATCATAATTATTCAGTGAATTAGGAACTACCGCTTGAATAGGATCAAAACACGAACCGTCATGAACGGCTAAAAATGAAATTCCTGCTTTTGAATCGCGGCGAGTACGGATCCAGCCTTTAATTGTTACTTGGCTGTCTACCGCAACATTGCCTTTTAATAGCTCTGAAATCGCTAAATGGCTCATCTTCACTCCAATGATATAAGTTGCCTAACTATTTTATTTTAACTGTGCGCAACACTCGGGCATAAATTGCACATAAACGGCGCTGCACTTGAACCCTGTATCTTACCTAGTAAAGTTAAATAAAAAAACTATTGTGGGCAACTCTTTAAAAGTTTTTATGCATGCGGTTTATTTTTAAACAGTTTTTAGAGTTTAATTGCCACTATTATGATTTGTTGCTCTGAAATTTAATGATTTTGTGGCATTATTAACATCCAAACTAAATTAATATTTATTCACCCTTAAAAAATCGATGCTATGAAACAAGTTTTTATTTTACGAGGACTACCAGGAAGTGGTAAGTCTTACTACGCGCAAAGCCTTGCTGACGAATTAGGTGGAGCCGACGAAAGTCAGTATCTAATTTGCTCAACTGATGATTACTTTAATAATGAGCAGGGCGAATATCATTTTGATAAATTTAAGTTACCACAATTTCATAATTTAAATTTGGCGCGCTTTATAAATGCACTTGCTCAAGGCATTCCATTGGTGATTGTAGATAACACCAATATTAAAAAGTGGGAATTTATAGCTTACTCTCAAGCTGCCGTTGCTTTAGGTTATCAAGTAAAAGAAGTGATAGTGGGTGAAGTAAAAGACAAAGCTATGCAGCACCTATACGCTAAACGAAACTCACATAATGTGCCGCTAAAAACTATAAGTAAAATGGCCTACATGTTTGAGTGGTAATCACTTAGAGATTAGATAAGGCTTTTATATCGCATTGTGTAATGGCATCTAAATGAGCAGTGATTTTTTCATTGCTCCAATCCCACCAAGCTATATCTAGCAGCGTATTTATTGTTTTATCGTCAAATCTGGTTTTTATCACTTTAGCGGGATTTCCACCTACAACGCTATAAGCAGGTACATCGCAGGTAACAACTGATTTACTGGCAATAATAGCGCCGCTGCCAATTTTTACCCCGGGCATAATTGTAGCGTTATAACCAATCCAAACATCATGACCAATTTCTGTATTGCCTTTAAAGGGTAAATCATTTGATTTTGGTACAAATTTTTCCCAGCCATTACCAAATATAAAAAATGGATAAGTAGAAAATCCAGAAGTTTGATGGTTAGCGCCATTCATTATAAAAGTAACGTCTTTAGCTATCGCACAAAACTTACCTATGATCAGACGATCCCCAATAAAATCGAAATGGTAAAGCACATTTTTTTCAAAATTCTCAGGGCCATCAGGATCGTCATAATATGTATAATCGCCTACTTCAATATTGATAGAAGTAATATAGTTTTTTAAAAAACCTACTTGAGGAAAACCTTCCATTGGTGAAGGATTATTGGGGTTTGGTCCGTTCATGGGGTTTCCTCTTAACTTTGAGTTAGGTATAGATATTAATCTATAGATTTATAAACGGCTAGTGGGTGCGATGTGCTTAGTGATACATGCACTTCGTCGCCTGGGTTTACCACAACTTCATGGCTTACTCGGCTAGTTACCACCGTAGAACACGCAAGTTTTACAGCGCACAAGCGGCTGCCACCTTCAAAGCGTACCCAAATCACTTCGCCGTTATTACCAACACTGCTTTGTACAAGCAATACATCGTCAGGGCGTAGTAGTACATCAACGTCGCCACTTTCACAGTCAACGCCATGAGCTGGCGCATTACCAATTGAGGTAGTGGCTTGTCCTTGGCTAAATTGGCCGCTAATAAAGCTGGCTTCACCTAAAAAACGTGCTACAAAGCGATTGTTTGGGGTACTAAAGCAGCGCTCGGGTGTATCGATTTGCTGAATTTTACCGCCTTTAAGCACACCAACACGATCGCCAACTGAGAGTGCTTCTTCTTGGTCATGTGTTACCCAAATCGCCGGTACGCCAGCGGCTTTAAGTGCGTTTCTAATATCCCAACGAAGCATGTCTTTAAGAGCGGCATCTAAGTTTGAAAGCGGCTCATCAAGTAATACAAAGTCAGGTTGGTGGGCAAGGGTACGCGCAAGTGCAACGCGCTGCTTTTGTCCGCCAGAAAGCGTTGCTGGTTTTTTGTCTCTAAAATCGCTCAACCCAAGTAGGTTTATCCAATACTCAGCAGGGGCTGTATCTTTTAATCTAAAGCAAATGTTTTGCTGTACGGTTAAGTGCGGAAATAACGCAAAATCTTGAAATACCATGCCTACACTGCGTTTTTCAGGAGGTATTGTTAATTTGGGTGTAGCGCGCCATTTACCTGTGTTTATTTCGCCTTCGCTAATAGGTATAAGGCCAGCAAGGGCTTGTAAAATTGTACTTTTACCACAACCTGTTGGCCCTACAAGCATAAGGATTTCGTTTTCACCCAGCGAAAAGTTTAAATCGCTTACTACGCGGTTACTGCCATAATCTATAGACAACTGACTTACAGATAGCATTGTTTCTTAAATCCTTAATGTTCAAACTGGTTGCGTTTTTCGCCAGACATCATAATAGCTAACCCGCAGGCAGATATCACTACTAACAATAATCCAGGAATAGCGGCGCGACCAAAATAGCCCGCTTCGTATACACGCCATAAATAAGTAGAGAGGGTTTCAAACCCTGTAGGACCAAGTAATAGCGTGGCTTCGAGTTCACGCATTGACTCTAAAAACACCAGTGCTGCACCGGCAATAATACCGCGCATAGTTAAAGGTAGTGTTATGCGAGTAAATACTTCACGTGGGCTTGCCCCTAATACGCGCGCAGACTTCACTAAGCTTGGGTCTAAGTGTTCGGTGCTTGTTCTAACAGAGCCTACAGCAAGTGGTAAAAATCGCAGCATGTAAGCAATAATAAGCAATCCCAGTGTTTGATATAAAAACGGCAACTGCAAACCACCGTAAACAAGCGCTGTGCCCATTACTATACCTGGAATACCAAAACCAAAGTAAGTAACACGCTCCATTATACGACCCGCTTTTCCACTCAGTGCAGCATGTGCAACGGGGATAGCAACGATAACGGCTACAATTGCCGCAATACCCGATGCATACGTTGAGTTCCATGCAATATTAAAATCAAATGAGCTAAAACCATCGCGAGCTAACCAAAGCGAAAATATAGCCAAAGGCAAGCCAATAGCGAGTAGTAAAACAGGCGCAAACGTAACAAACATCGCACTTAATTGTACTTTACTTGGAAATAAAATTAACGGGCGACCATGGCGCTCAGGCGCTGTTTTTATTTGTGATTCAACTAAAAGTAAAAAACCGACAATAACCATCAGTTGAAGTGAAAGCATGGCAGCTCGCCCTAACGCAAAGGCGTTGTATTCAACGTAAATTACGCGGGTAAAGGTATCTAAGCGCATCATTGCCGGCGTGCCAAAGTCTGATAACGTATAAAGCGCGACTAACAAAGAGCCTGCTGCAATACCGTTAACTACGCGCGGTAATATCACTTTAAATATACTTTGCGTCATCGACATGCCCAGCGTTCGTGCTGCATTAACCATACTCGCATCAAGGCTAAGTAGGGATGAGCGAGTTGTCATCATTACAAACGGGAAAGTATAAAGCGTCATTACAATGGCGGCACCTGTTAGGCCATACATTGATGGTGTTTCTATTCCTGTTAAGGTATTTATTTCGCCACCGGGGCCAAAAGCAGCATAAAGTGTAAATGCGCCAATATAACTGGGAATTGCCAGTGGGGCTGCAAATACAACCAGCCAGAGCTTTTTAAATGGTAAATGCACATACGCGCTAATAAACGCCAGTGGCACACCAATTAAAATAGACCCAAGTACCGTTAAACCCATTAACGATAACGTGTTACCTAAAATTTGCAGGTTGTGGGTGTCAAACACTGAGCTCGCATCGCTTGCAAGCACAATTAATACATAAACAGGGGTAAGCGCAACAAGCGCTGCAAGCAGCGCCATTGGATAAGAGGCAGGTATTTTCATTACAATACGCCGCTGCTTCGCATCAAATCTATAGTAGGGCGTAAATCAGCTAGCTGTGTTAAATCTACTTTAGGTGGAGAAATATTAGCAAGTGACGGTAAACCCTCAGGTTGGGTAATACCATTTACTAACGGAATTTCGTACGCTTCACTGGCTAAGTAACCTTGTACTTCTTTACTTAGTAAGTAACGCATAAAGTTAGTTGCAAGCGGATCGTCGTTAAGCGCTAATACACCCGATGCATTAACTAAACAGCCCGCATCATTTTGTGTAAATGCTAAATCTAGCTTGGCATTAGGTTTACCTGATTTTAAACGCAAAGTGTAATAGTGATTAGCAAAACCAATATCAACTTCACCGCGTTCAACGCCCATAACAACACCTAGCTCGCCGGCGTATGTTTTAGCACGTTTTTGAATCTTTTTAAGCCACTTAGCGGTTTTGTCATCGCCTTCTAAGATTCGCATTGCGGTTACAAACGATTGAAAAGAAGCGTAGGCGGGCGCCCAGCCAATACTTAAATCGCTGTCGGCAATTTCCATAATACTTGTTGGAATTTGATCTTTAGTCAAACGCGACGTGTTATATGGCAATGTACGAATACGGCCAGTTACAGGTGCCCACTCTTTATATCTAAATTGTGGTTGTAACTGAGCAGATAAATCACCTGGGATAGGTTGTGCAAGGCCAGCATCGGTTACTAAACCAATTGCGCCTGAATCAACTGCCCAAAATAAATCAGCGCGGCGAACGCCAGCTTTAGCTTCTGCAACAATGGTATTTGCTAAAGCAGCAGTAGGACCTCGGCGTATACCGAGTTTAAAGTCTGGATTTTTTTTCTGGATTGCTTGTAATACGTTTTCATACAAACCACCTTCGCCTCGGCCTAAATAAAGCGTTAACTCGCCTTTAAGCTTTGGTAAATCGTCAACAGAAACAGGGTTTGCTATATCAGCGGCTAGCGCACGAGAAAGAGGCAGTGGCAATGAGCCAACCACCCCTAACGCAGCTAGGCCTTGAATAAAGGTCCTACGCTTCACTTAAAATACATCCTTACGTGCTTTTTCGGCTTTTTCTATTAAAACCTTAGCGCGGTCTAATTTTGTTTGCATATCACTGATCACATCGCGTACTTCGTCTACGCTTTTGCTGTTTTTAATGGCTTGTGGCAGTGTTACGTTAAAGTCTTTTTCCAGCACTTCAACTAGTTTTGCATCTTGTTCAATAAGTGTACCTTCAACGCCTTCAAACAGGTGCAGATAAGTATCGTGAACAATTTCAGTTGCTTCGTCTCGTAAACGCTCAGCAAATTTTGCTACTACACGGTCTAATTTGTGCTTAATTTCATCAATTGTGGCACTTTGTGTCATTTGAGTTGTAGCGGTTGCTTTTACAGTGTCTAACAAGCCTTTTTGCTGGAATTTTGCAGCAAGCTTAACAGCCCCAAGGCCTTGCCACAAGGCTATGTTCATCGCTTTTTGCTGTTTACGAACTTCCTCAGCAGGCTCTTTATTATCAATGGCCATTTTTACGCCATAAAGACCCTGCCAAATAGAAGCGTATACTGGTACAAAGTTAGTTTCTATTGCGCTGTGAAACTTAACTGATTCCCAATATTCAATTAAATCATCAGTTTTTACAGATTTTGCGCCTTTAGTATCGTAGTCGCTTACCATGGTATCAACTTTGCCTACCATCCATTCTACTTCTTCTGCGTAACTTTTAAGGTTAGCTTGAAGATGATTAACATGCTCGCCAATAGGGCCGTTAGCTAATACTGGTTGAGCCATAAACGCCGAGGCTAGTAAAAGGCTTGCACCTAAAGTTTTGGCTGGTTTAAATAGTAATTTCATAGCAAAGAAGTCCAAAAAGGTAATTGTAAATGATAGACATTATCATATAGCTAATGGTTAACGAGATCAATAACTACAAACTCGCTTAATAGATAAAAACACTAAATGTAGCGGTAGGTTACAGCAAATAGCGCTATAACCTGTATTAGGATTAGTTATTGAGACCGACTATTAAGCGTAATGCTTGCCTTTAATGGCATTATAAATGGCATCACACAGTGTTTTTATACTTGTGTCGTCACTTATATACGGTGGCATAAGGTAAATTAGTTTACCGAATGGGCGTATCCATACACCTTGCTCTACAAAATAAGCCTGAATTTTAGCAACATCAACATTGCCCGCAGCCTCGTTCAGTTCAACAACGCCTATTGCTCCTAAGGTACGCACATTGGCAACCGCATCTAGTTCACTGCATTTATTAAGTTGTTGTAGCTGGGTGTTTAGCTGCTTTATTCGTTGTTGCCAGTTTTGCTTAAGTAATAAATCAATACTTGCGCAGGCCGCTGCACAGGCAAGCGGGTTACCCATAAACGTAGGGCCGTGCATTAAAACACCGGCTTCACCTTCGCTTATGCCAATGGCTATTTTATCGCTAGTGATAGTGGCCGATAGCGTCATTGAACCGCCGGTTAATGCTTTACCAATACACATTATATCGGGTTCTATATTGGCGTGCTCTACAGCAAATAATTTACCTGTACGGCCAAAGCCTGTGGCAATTTCGTCGCAAATTAGCAGTACGTTATATTGGGTGCATAATTTACGCACGCAGGCTAAATAATCAGGGTGATAAAAGTTCATACCACCTGCGTTTTGTACAATAGGCTCAATGATAAAGGCGGCTACTTGGCTGTGGTTTGCTTTAAAGTATTCTTCAAGCTCTTGGGCTTCAGTTTGGTTAAACTCGAACCCAAATTGACTAACCGGTGCAGGCACAAAAACGTGTTCAGGTAAAAAGCCTGAATATAAACTATGCATTGAATTAACTGGGTCGCATACGCTCATGGCTGCAAAGGTGTCGCCATGGTAGCCCTTGTAAGGCGTCATTAATTTTTGTTTTGTTGTAATGCCTTGGCTTAACCAATATTGCAGCGCCATTTTTATTGCTACTTCAACACTTACCGATCCGCTGTCGGCTAAAAACACTTTAGTTAAACTAGGCGGCGTTATATTTACTATTTTTTTGCACAGCTCTACCGCGCTGTTATGCGTAATACCGCCAAACATAATGTGGCTCATACAGTTGATTTGCTCAATCATGGCGTTATTTATAACAGGGTTGTTATAGCCATGTATTGCGCTCCACCACGAGGCCATGCCATCGATTAATTGCTCGCCAGTTTCGAGGTGAATAATATTTTGATTAGCATGTGTAACAGGGTATACCGGAATTGGCTTAGTCATCGATGTATATGGGTGCCAAATGTGCTCACGATCAAAATCAAGGTCAATCGTATTCTTTTTAATCATATGTAAACTTTAACTTGGTGGGCTTCGTTGACAATGGTACTTCAACTCGTAGACTAAGCCAATATCACCGCTGAGAAAAAAATAAGAGAGTATTATGGAACTTGCACCTGTTCGTCACGATTGGACCCACGCTGAAGTTAAAGCATTATTTGAAATGCCATTTAACGATTTACTTTTTAAAGCCGCATCGGTTCACCGTGCTAACTTCAACCCAAATGAAGTGCAAATTTCTACGTTGTTATCAATTAAAACAGGCGCTTGCCCAGAAGACTGTAAGTACTGTCCGCAGTCGGGGCATTACCGAACAGATTTAGAACGCGAACGCTTAATAGAAGTAGAAAAAGTAGTAGAGCAAGCACGCCTTGCAAAACAAAAAGGCGCTACCCGTTTTTGTATGGGGGCTGCATGGTCAGATCCAAAAGACAGAGACATGCCATACATTTCGCAAATGGTTAAAGAAGTAAAAGAGCTAGGGTTAGAAACCTGTATGACGCTAGGTAAACTCACAAACGAAAAAGCCCATGAGCTTAGAGACGCAGGGCTTGATTACTACAACCATAACCTTGACACGTCACCTGAGTATTACGAGCAAATTATTTCAACCCGTACTTTTCAAGATAGATTAAATACCATTGACCACGTACGCGATGCCGGTATGAAAGTATGCTCGGGCGGAATAGTCGGTATGGGTGAGCAAGCAAGCGACCGTTTTGGATTACTTATGCAACTAGCTAATTTGCCACAACAGCCAGAAAGTGTGCCTATTAATATGCTCGTTAAAGTTAAAGGCACTCCGCTTGAAAACGTAGACGATTTAGATCACTTTGAATTTATACGTACCATAGCAACAGCGCGCATTATGATGCCACACAGTTATGTACGTTTATCGGCAGGGCGTAACGCCATGAACGAGCAAATGCAATCGATGTGCTTTTTTGCAGGCGCTAACTCAATATTTTATGGTGATAAACTCCTTACCACCGAAAACCCAGACGCTGATGCCGATATGAACCTAATTAAAAAATTAGGTATGAACCCAGAAAAACGTCACGACTATTCAGACGAAGCAGTTGAAGCCTCGCTTTCATCGCAAGTAGCCGACAAAGCAACCTCTGAATTGTTTTACGAAGCGTAGGCTTATATCAATGCCTTTTGATTTTATAAATACGCATCTGCAGGCTCGCCAGCAAGGTGCGTTACTTCGTAAACGCCACGTAGTACATCACGCTACAGCGCGCACCATAACGGTTAATAATAAAACCTACCTTAACTTTGCCAGTAACGACTACTTAGGCTTTGGTGATGTGGCTGTTAATCTTAATGACTCCCACGCATTAGGGAGTCACAGCTCAGCATTGGTTACGGGTTATCAGGCCCAGCAAAAAGCGCTTGAACAATACTTATGTGAGCAATTTGGTTATGGCGCAGCAATGCTATTTAACTCAGGGTTTAGCGCTAATAGCAGCGTAATTAAAGCGTTGTTTCAAGATAAAGCCGCTGCGCAAAACAGCGCTATTTTTCAAGATAAGTTAAATCATGCAAGCTTGATTGACGGTGCTATGCACTCAAACGCGGCATTAGTGCGTTTTAATCACAACGACATGAATCATTTACGTTCACGGCTCGAAAAATCAAAAGCGCAAAACAAGCTAATTATAAGCGAAGGCGTATTTTCGATGGATGGCGATACCGCGCCTCTTAAAGAATTACTCGCACTTGCAAAACAGCATAACGCATGGCTAATGATTGATGACGCACACGGTTTTGGTGTATTAGGTAAAACAGGCTTAGGCAGTTGCGAAGCGTTTATTACTCAAACGCTGCCAGATATATTAGTCATTACTTTTGGTAAAGCAGTGGCTAGTAGTGGCGCGTGTGTATTAGGAAGTAAACAGTTTATTGATTACATGCTGCAGTTTAATCGCGATTACACGTATTCAACCGCCATGTCGCCGCTTATGGCAAGTCACACTCTTGCGCGTATTAAAAACATAAAAACAGCCAATGATAAACGCGATAAGCTACATGCCAATATTGCATTATTTAAGCAACTCACTAAAACCCATAATATTGCAGTAATGGAATCAAATACAGCCATACAGCCCATTGTATTAGGTTGTGCTGAGCAAACGTTACAAGCGGCAGATAAACTTAAACAACAGGGTATTTGGCTCACTGCAATTAGACCGCCGACGGTTGCACATAACACCTCACGTTTACGCATTACTTTAACCGCCGCACATACCGAGCAAGACATAACGCACTTAGTTAAGCATTTAGTTGGTGCAATAGCATGACTGCTCAGCCAGTATTAAAAACAGATTTAGTGCAAACACAACTTGTAAAACCGTGCCTAGTGAGTAGCGATTCAAATAAAGAATTAAATAAGGAGCCAAATCGAGAGCTAAACAAGGAGCTTAAAAAGTCTACACAAAGTAAGTTTTCAAAAGCGGCGGCGAGTTATAACACCCATGCAAATGTACAAAAACATGCTGCGAGCGATCTATTTTCACTCATAAAACCAGGCTTTAATAAAAATAAGCTTTGTGTTGATTTAGGCGCAGGCCCGCTTGTTAATACGCATACCTTACAAAGTATGTTTGCAAGCGTTATTGCCATGGATTTGAGCTTAAACATGCTGCAAAGTAGTGATTTAACCACACCCAAAATATGCGCCGATATGGATAACTTACCGCTACAAGCAAACAGTGTTGATGTTATTTACAGTAACTTTGCAGTGCAGTGGTCTGCTAATTTTTCGGCTTTAATGCAATCACTTTACAGCATATTAAAACCAGGCGGGCAGGCGTACATAAGCACTTTGGTAGAGGGCTCACTAAATGAAATAAAAACAGCTTTTGCAGCGCTTGATTCAAACAGCCACATAAATACCTTTAATAGTGAACTGTATATAAACCAATCAGTCCAAAATGCAGGATTTACTATTAACAGCGCTAAAAAACGTATTTATACCGATGAATACACAGCACCTTTAAAAGCTATTGCCTCTATTAAAGCCATTGGCGCAACAACGCAAAATCATACCAATACGCGCCAAGGGTTACTTACCAAATCGGCGCTACAAAAAGTATGCAGTGCGTATCCGCTTATAAATAATAAAGCATGTGTGTCTTATCATGTGGTGCTGTTATCATTAGAAAAAAGCCATTAGAAAAAAGCCATTACAAAAAAGCGATTAATTGCTTAAGTTAAAACTTAAAATTAAACCAAACTTAGATTCAGATCATAAGGCAACGCATGAAAGAATTTTTTATAACAGGCACCGACACCGATGCCGGAAAAACCCACGTTACCAGTTTGCTATTAAAATTACTTGCCCAACATAAAAAACAAGCCATTGGCTTTAAACCCCTTGCTGCTGGCTGCGAAATGGCGTTCGATCAACTAGTAAACGCCGATGCCCTTATACTAATGGAAAGCGCAACAGTGAGCGCTAAATACGACGTAGTAAATCCGTTTGCGTTTGCACCGCCTATTGCACCTCACATAGCCGCTGAGAAAGTTGGAGTGAGTATTACTGTAGATAAACTAAGTGATGCTTATAAAAACGTAAAACAACAGGGCGCTGACATTATACTTACCGAAGGCGCTGGTGGTTGGGCATTACCTATTAATAAAAACGATTATTTATACGACTGGGTTAAAGCAGAAAAAATGCCGGTAATACTCGTTGTTGGCATGAAGCTAGGTTGCTTAAATCATGCATTACTAACCGCTGCGCATATGCAAAGTATGGGAATAAACTGCGTTGGCTGGATTGCAAACCAAGTAGATAAAAACATGGACGAGTACCAAGCAAACCTTGACTCACTAAAAGCACGTTTACCGTTTCCAATACTTGCCATAAGCCCATACAGCCAGCAAACGCCTAAGTTACAAATATACAAAAGCTTGCTTAGTGCGTTATCTATAAACACTTAAGTGGTTTAAAAAGATTTACTTTTTTAGGTAAATCTTGAAATAGTCAACCTTAGTACACATATAAACGTTTATAAATACATAGCTTGCTTTAAAGACAATGTTACTAAGGACATAACGACTATATGACGCACCCATTTATTGAAAACTACGCCCCAGATGCGCACGTAAGCGCTGAGCCAAAAGCACTAAACTATGGCTTACCTAAAAAACGCGTAGGTATAATAGGTGGAGGCACAGCTGGCGCCACAATAGCCATTAGACTTGCTGCGTTAGGGCTAGAAACTTATGTGCTTGAAAAGAAAAAGTCGTTAATTGATGGCCCTCCAATGTGCCATTTGCATGCGGGTGGCAACTTATATCGTGAAATACCCGACGAAGACTGCATAGATTTACTCAAGCAATGTATAGATATTGCGCGCCTTTATCCTTACACCATCGATGTTCGCCCCACAGTATTTGCAGTGCCTAAACGCGATGACGACTCACCGGAAGATTTATTTCCGCGTTTAAATAAATTAGTAAAAGCCTATAGCGAGCTTGTTGAGCAAGATAGCGCTAATAAAGTATTAGGCGAGCCAGAGCATTATTATCAGTTATATAGTTATGAGCAAATGCTAAAGCTTGCCAAGCAAAAACAAGTAGCCAAGCCCACGTCGTTAGATGAGTGGATGATACCCGTTGCTAAGCATTTAGATTTAGACAAGCTAAAGTTTCCGCTAATTGTTGCACAAGAATATGGTTGGAATATATTTCGTTTATCGGCCAGTGCACAACTAGCACTTGCACAGTACAAACACGCTCATGTTTTAACAAGCACCAGTGTTAAAAATGTATCGCCAGTTATAAATACCAATAATGATAAGCAAACACTTAAGTGGCGCATTGGGTATCAATCAGAGCCAAGCCTTGATGAACAACCTGATAATTCAACCAATACACAAGCCGATTCACAAACCATTGAGGTAGATTACCTAATTAATGCGTGTGGTTTTCAAACCGGTATTATTGACGACCTCGTTGGGGTAGATGTAAAACGCATGGTCGAATTTAAAGCCTCTTACATTACTCATTGGCAAGGTGCTGGTGGGCAAATACCCGAAATAATTATTTATGGTAACCGAGGTACGCCAGAAGGTATGGCGCAGCTAACCCCTTACCCTAACGGATACTTTCAAATACATGGCATGACTAACAACATTACATTGTTTAATGATGGGTTAGCTGATGCCACGCCAATGAGCGCACAACCTAAACTTCCCAATAAATACCTGCATTATATTAAAGATGGCTGGGACAAAGCAGCATTGCAAACACGTACCCAAACAGCAATTGATTATGTAGCCGAGTTTGTCCCTGCGTTTAAAACTGCTAATAAACAAAATAATGCCTTGTATGGCGGGCAACAAATCCCAGGGGATGACGACACTTTGCGCGTAGCCGATGTAAGTTTATATTCGCATATTAGTTACGCACGGGCCGAAAATGTTAAAGCATCGTCAACGTTAATAGCGGCAGATCAAATAGTGGGTGAGTTTATAAAATTAGGAATAATAAGTAGCGATCCTGCTGTAAATCATCACCGAAGTACCCACCAATGGTCGTACCTTAAACATAATAGCGGCGAAAAAATTGACGAAGTTGCACGCATATTGGCACACGAGCGTGGTTTTCCGATTGATATGGCAGAGCTTAATAACAGCTTGTAATAAGCTGATTTATAAAGAAACTTTAGTCTTAAATTTGCTGTAAAACTCTTCCTAAAAAAATTATCAATAAACACATAAATAACACTTGTGTTATGACATAGTTTGTCACAGAATAGCGCTAACGTTATGACATAGTGTGTCATGACGCAGTGGTTGCTTTAACCTAATTTAATTTTATGTTCGGTGATCAAACCTATTTTTGTGAGGACAATATGAAACGTATATTTTTGTTTTTATTAACTAACCTAGCGGTTATGTTGGTATTAGGTGTAGTGCTTTCAATAATAATGAGTGCGCTGGGCTTAAGCCATCGTAGCCTTGGCGGAATTTTACTTATAGCCACAGTATTTGGTTTTGGTGGATCGTTTATTTCGTTATTTATGTCGAAATGGATCGCTAAAAAATCAACAGGCGCGCACGTAATTACGCAGCCTCGAAACGAAACCGAACATTGGCTTGTACAAACGGTATCTGCGCAAGCACAAAAAGCAGGTATCAAAATGCCAGAAGTGGCTATTTACGACAGCCCAGAAATGAACGCGTTTGCAACGGGCCCAAGTAAAAACAACTCGTTAGTGGCAGTAAGCACAGGCTTAATGCACAACATGACCAAAGATCAGGCCGAAGCCGTGCTCGCCCACGAAGTATCGCACGTGGCTAACGGCGACATGGTAACGCTTACGCTAATACAAGGCGTGGTAAATACCTTTGTAATATTTGCCGCAAAAGTACTGGCAGGCATTGTAGATAACTTTATTAATAGCGATGAAGAAGAGGGCGGCAGTAGCTGGACATACTTCTTATTCGATATGTTATTCCAAGTATTATTTGGCGTGCTAGCAAGCATAGTGGTTGCAAGTTACAGCCGTAAACGTGAATTTGCAGCCGACAGCGGCGCAGCAAAATTAGTTGGTGCTGACAAAATGCGTTCCGCCCTTGAGCGATTAAAGCAAAACCATCCTTCGCAATTAGAAGGCTCAATGATGGCTTTTGGTATTGCAAGTGGCAAAGGTGTTGCTGAGCTGTTTTCATCGCACCCACCGCTTGATGCGCGAATAGACGCACTAGGCAAGTAACTATGTAAGTTAGTAAATATTCTAAGCCAGCTTAACCGCTGGCTTTTTTATGTTTACGTTAAAATGCTAAAATCGCACGCACTGTATTTATATACAGTTATTTGTATTGCGTTATAAAATCGTTACTTTTTTAAGCTAGCACAAAAAAACTTAATCGCTAATGTAAGCCAAATTAACACTAAAAATGAAAACGATGCATTGTATGTTACATGCATAGGGCAGGTAAAAAACGAATCAAACTTCACCTTTAAAAATATAAAGTTTAAGGTCGATTTTTTAACAGATCAAAACACGCTAGTCGATACGCTATCAATAACCGACGAAGACCTAATTATACTTCCTAATGACTCAACAAACTTTAGAGTAAGAGATATTGCGCAAAAACAAGCGGCCAGTTATAACAATTGCCAAGTAACAATAACCGATGCCTAGGCTTATAAATTACTTGTTGTAGTTATTTAAAGCTATTTAAAGTGTCAAATTAGTGAGTAAAAATAATTAAGAAAACCAACTTTAAGCTGGTTTTCTGATATAAACAGTGATTACTGAGAAAGAATAATCTCAGTAATTCCTTCGGCAGATAGTATTTCAATCCAGTAGCCGTCAGGGTCTTTAATAAATGCTAAGCCTTTCATTGAGCCATCATCTGGTTTTTTAACAAACTCAACATCGTATTTTACAAAGCGCTCACAGGCTTCGTAAACATCCGGTACGCTAATACCAATATGGCCAAATCCTTTAGGTTCTTGGTTACCACTGTGGTAGCCCTCAAAGCTGTCGTCGCTTTCAGTGCCCCAGTTATGGGTTAACTCAATTAGCGCAGGGCGACGAAACACCCATTCTGCTTTAGTTTTATCATCACCTTGTGGTAATTCTTGCTCGTAGCCTAAAAAGTAAAGCGTAAACTTCATACCAGGAAAATCATACTTACCTAACAGCTTCATACCTAATACATTTTGGTAAAATTCAAGCGACGGCTTTGGATCTTTAATACGTAACATAGTTTGTTGCATAACAAAGCCCTGAGTGGCCTGTTCAACTTGTTCTGGAGATTCGTTATAGTTAGACATGGTGATCCTTTTAATGATTGGTATTACATCAATATATTCTAATACACTTAAAAATTTTATTAACCCACATAAAGTAAATATTATAAAAAAGCCAGCTTATAGCTGGCCCATATCAATAGTCATATTAAACTATTAGTATAATTCTTTGATACTTTTAGTAAAGTCAGATGCTCGTCTTGTCATTTTATGACCTGATTTAACTTTTAAAACAGTATCATCAAGTGAAAACTCACTCTTTGAATCTTTAAAATCTTGTTTTGCTGAAACAGTAACCTTTGTCAACAGTGCTAACTCTTCTTTATAATCAGCATCATCTTTACATATTTCAGAAACAGCCTCTAAAACAGCTACTGTGCGTTGACCCGCATGAGACATAATCCATTGGCTTTGGTATCTATCATCAGCAAGCTTAGCTTCATTAGCAGCAGCCATTTTCTTAAAGTCATCCCAATCAACATTTACATCTAATTTAGCGTTTCCACAAGAAGCTTTAACTTTTGCAACTTCTTCTGCAATACTTGCATCTGCAGCTCTAATTGCTTTTTTGTCTTTGATAGATGCATAAGCAGATGAGCTGAAAACAGCAATAATAAGTCCGGCTAAAATTTTTTGTTTCATAACTTCTTCCTTTTAGTGTTTAAAAAATATTATATATTGCTTCATAACTAACTTCAGGCAGATTCTCTACCTGGTTACCTAATTGAATCGTGAGTTCGCTTTTATTTAACTCTGCACTTTGAGTATCGGGAGTGCTCGATGGTAAAACCTTAACACTTTTTATATCTTTTACTGCTAAGGCATAATCATTGTCAATTAAACATACTTTTTCTAATGATTGTAAATAAGCTGAAAGTTTAGATGGGGTAGTCTTCAAATTGTTTTTGCCAAAGTTAGACCAAGCGACATCAAGGACAATTTGCGTACCACACTTTTCATTAAGGCTTTTTAAATGTTTTTTATACAACTTTTTAGCTTCAATTTTGCTAAAGGTTTCAAATTGTCGTTCTTTGTATTTTTCAATAATTCTTCTTTCTTTAGCTTTGTCTATAGAGCCCTGATAAATAACTTTAGTTACAGTACCATCGTCTAAATATACATTTGAATAAGAAACTAGAGTGCCAGATATTATTGTTTGGTCTTTATCGTTTCTAAAATTAACATTAGGCATGCCAATTAGTTTTAGGTAATAGCCTTCTCCAATATCGTTTTTGAACCTTTTATATAATAAAGTCTGCTCATCGAAGTGATGCTCGAATCCTCGGTAGTTAACATAGTATGTATCTTGTTTTTCATTAGGTACAATGAATAGCTGTGCTTCACGCTCTGAGTCATAACTGTAATAAACTTTGGATGTTTCGGTGGCAGATAATACGTTGGTAGATAACAAAAAAGCAGATAAAATTAGTGGTAATTTCATGTTTTAGTCCTTTAAGGTAAATATTAAATAAAATATTACATCCAGTAATTTAGCAGTACTATACTGCACTCTTTTATTTGCGTCAAAATTTACAGTAATAGATTTTATTAATATTATTTACATTCATAATTAGTGTAAAAAAGCAATAAGTGGTCGCTATTTAAACTGACTTATCTATTTCACCTTATCAGTTTAGCAAGAGCTTAAACTACTGACACGAGGATTATTTACTTCTAGTGATTCCCTAAGTGAAAACAGCTCTTAACATAAAAAAGCGAAGACGTAAGCAGTCAACATACAAAATTAACCTCACTATCCTGTAACCGCTTAGCCTCAGTAACGCAAAGCAATAAACGCCATGTAAAAATAGAGCGCGACAGCCTTGGCCGCGTAACTGCGCAGCATGCAAGCCTTGCAAGCGACTCACATATCGTTAATAACGCCAATTACTACAGCTACACAAAGCAAGGTAAAATTGCGCGTGCACATAATGCGCAATCAACACTTAAACAACGCTTTGATAAAGGCGGCAGGCTACTGTGCGCCGAGCAAGTTAATAACCAGCAACAAGCGCATACCCTAAAGTACAGCTACGACGAATACGGCAGAAGGCAAACCCTTACGCTGCCAGACTCAACAACGCTTAAATACAGCTACAACCAGTTTGGCCAGCTAAGCAGTATTAACTTACTGCAAACCAATAGCAAAGAGATTGAGCTCGCAAAGCCGCTTGTAACATTAAGCTACGACAGCCAAGGCAATATTAAAACCCAGCAGTTTGGTAACAGCATAACTCTTACTCAACAGTTTGATGTATTTAACCGCTTAACGCAGCAGCAGCTTACACATCCATCGCAAACATTATTTGATACCTGTACGTACAACTACGACAGTGTAAACCAGCTTATTGCCCGCAAAAATGAAGGCGTAAGCAGCCAGAATATCAATTTTGAATACAACAGCCTCGGCCAGTTAATACAACAAACATTGGCAGGCGAGCAGAACAATAAAATCACACACTATCAGTGGGATAGCTTTGGTAACCCACAAAGCCAAACAGTTAAATCAAACACAAGCGATGCAGACCTTAGAGATACAGGCGAGCAGGGGATAGAACATGATGCAGCCAGCAACGAGTATACAGCCAGCTCTTCTATTGATTTAACGCGCGCCACCCATAGCGAATACAATGAGTTAGCAGCAAATAGTAGTGAAAATAGTAGTGAAAATAGTAGTAAAAATAGTAGCAACGCTGACTCAGTAGCAAACAATGAAGGCACTAACAACACCACAATAAACAGTGCCACCGACGCCGACCGCCTAACACACTTTGGCGACAGCGACTTTTACTACGACGAGTTTGGTAACCAAATACGCGAAACCGGCAAAGGCATTAAAACCCGTCGTGAATACAACGCGTTTAACCAGTTAAGCTGTTTTAACAACAACGGCACGCTTACCCAATACGACTACGACCCACTAGGGCGTCGTATCGCCAAGCACACTGAGCAGGGTAAAATTGACTACATTTGGGATAACGACCAGTTAATTGGTGAATACTAACACGGTGAATATACCTGGTATATTAACCTGCCAAATCAATTTCACCCAGTCGCGCTGATTAAACAAGGCGAAGTTTATTATTACCACCTAGACCAGCTTAACACCCCACGTTTTGTAACCAACAACAAAGCAGAAGTGGTATGGGAAAACCAAGCCGATGTTTATGGTTACGTAGAGTCAGAGGTAAGCACTACAAATACTTTTACTCAGCCAATCCGTTTTCAGGGTCAGTATTTAGATGAAGAGAGTGGCTTACATTACAACCGCTACTACAGCCCCAAACAACAGCGCTCTATAAATCAAGATCCAATAGGGTTAGTGGGTGGGATAAACCACTATCAATATGCGCCTAATCCGGTAAATTGGGTGGACCAATGGGGTTATTGTGTAAAGAGGGTGTGAAAAAGCTTTCTAAGATGATAGGCGACATCGTTGACCCAGCAACAAAAGACAAAATATTAAAAATTGCTGAAGACAGTTCTCCAGCAGATGCCAGAACGGGTAATATTAAAGTAACAAGACCTAATGGTGAAAACAGATTAGAGCATGAATACAGTATCGAATCTATGGATGTTGATAACGGTAAAATTACTTTAACACGAGAAGTGGGCGATAAAGTGATTGAAACTACGATGAGCATTGAACAGTTTGTTGGTGGGCATGTTATTGATGGCAAAGTGGTAAATCAAGAATGGTCTCGTGAAACAGGAACGCTGACTGAGAATGAGTTAAAACTTAATAAAGCAACTAAAAAGGCAGGCAGTAAAAAGGTTGTTTCTTCTCTTCCAGTGCATTTGAAAAAGCATGTAGATACTCATGATACAGAAATGGATGAGCGTGATAAGCACAAGGCAAAAACTTCACCAGAAGAAACAAAAAGTTATAACGACCAAATACCAAAGATTAACAATGAATCAGCCAAAATTGGTGAAAAGGCTGCTGATGCAGCGATTAAAATACAGTACCCTGGTTATACTCGCATTCACCCAACGAGCTTAGATAGTTCCACATCGGAAAAGGGTAACTTTGATATGGTTTATCATAATGCCAATGGTGATGTAATTATTGTTGAAGCCAAGGGGGGCAGTAGTCCATTAGGTAAAATGAAAATAGGTGATGAATATTATCAGCAAGGTACAACGAAGTATGCAGAAGCCATTACTAAAAACATGGCTAAAGCTTCACCAAATACAACAGATAAGAAAGCGGCTAATGCAATCGAAGTAGCTATAGAGAGCGACAACAACATAAAATATTTACATATTAAAACTCCTATTATTAAAACTGACGGTGGTTCTGTAGTCGGTGAAGTGGAAATTTCAGAGTTTGATATCGAATTATTATAATTAGTAGGTTAATAAATGAAAATTGAAAGAGCATATAAGCCTAATTTAAAACAAGTGTCTGTAGATGAATGGTTAGAACCTCTACAGAAAAGAAGAAAAAAAATTTCAGAAAATCTGATTAAGAAAAAAGGTAACTTAATAAGATTCTCTGGGCTTTATATTAATATATCCAGCTGGCTCACTTGGGAAGTTCAAACCCCCGAGATAGAAAAAGAATCTGCAACAGGGCTACGTTATGCATCAAAAATGTACGCCGCGTTCCTCAAACTTGCAGAAACACCCGAGCAAGAGCAAACTTTTAAAATATATGATTTACCTGAAGTGACATGGAATGGTAAAGGTATGTTAGAAGCTGGTTATGCAGCGCCATCAGAATGGCTTGATGCCTATTTTTTAGCGGTCATTACTCGCGATACTGAAAGTATGGATAGCTTGGCAAATTTCCCTGTAGAAACGATGAAACAAAGTGCGACACAAGCAGGCCCCGTTTCTTATAAGCTCGTTGAAGTATTTCAAGCTTATCACCATCATCAAGCCGATTACCCAAAATTGCTTGACGAGTGTATGGGAATGGCTGTTAAGCAAAATGATGACTG